>JACQDQ010000510.1 GCA_016201015.1 Pseudomonadota bacterium
CATCGGCTCCTCGATCAAGAATACGCGCCGGGCACCGGCGCTTTCCGCCGATTCCTGGATCGCACGCCGCTCGACCGCGGTCGAGCCCGACGGCACGCAGATGATGACCTGCGGCGAGGCGAAGCTCCGCCGGTTATGCACCTTGCGGATGAAGTGTTTGATCATTTCCTCCGCCACCTCGAAATCGGCGATGACGCCGTCGCGGAGTGGTCGGATGGCTGTGATGTTGCCGGGAGTGCGTCCAAGCATCAGCTTCGCCTCGTCGCCGACCGCCAGCACCTGCTTCTTGCCGCGGGTTTCGGCGATGGCGACAACCGACGGCTCGTTCAGAACGATGCCGCGGCCCTTCACATAGACGAGGGTGTTCGCTGTCCCAAGGTCGATTGCCATATCGGCCGACAGCATGCCCAGGATTCGTGAGAACATCAGACTTTGCCACCTCAGAAAAATGTCGACGGCAGCGCGGCCATTGGGCGAACGCCGCCGTCTACGTTGATCCTGTGCACCACCCCTGTCCTGTCGCGCCGCGCCGTCATTCTTGTTACTCGGTCACGGATAAATTCAGGCGGAAACAGCGCCCGATGCCACCGACTCCGGTGGCGCCGTACGCTCACGTTTCGTCAGCAGTTTGTTCAACGCCTTGACATAGGCGCGGGCGGAAGCGACCAGCGTGTCGGCATCGGCGCCGTAGCCGTTGACCGTCTTGCCGTTCTCCTCCAGCCGCACAGTAACTTCGGCCTGTGCATCGGTGCCGGCGGTGACCGCATGCACCTGATAAAGCTGCAGCCGGGCCGTATGCGGACATGCCTTCTTAATCGCGTTGAAGGTCGCATCGACCGGTCCATTGCCGCGCGCCTGCACGTCGCGTACGACGCCATCGATCTCGAGCTCGAGATCGGCAAGCTGCGGTCCCTTGGAACCGGCCACGACCTGGAGCGAGACGAACTTGATATGGTCGTTGACGCCCATGCCGGCGTCGTCGACCAGGGCCACGATATCCTCGTCGAAGACCTCTTTCTTGCGGTCGGCGAGGTCCTTGAACCGCCGGAAGGCGTCCTCGACCGCGTTGTCGCCGAGTTCGTAACCGAGCTCGCGCAGCTTCTGCCGGAAGGCATGGCGGCCGGAATGCTTGCCCATGACGAGAGAGGATTTTGTCAGCCCGATCGATTCCGGCGTCATAATCTCGTAAGTTGCAGCGTTCTTGAGGACCCCATCCTGATGGATGCCGGATTCATGAGCGAAGGCATTGGCGCCGACGATCGCCTTGTTCGGTTGCACCTGGAAGCCGGTGATGCCGGAGACCAACCGGGACACCCGCATGATGTGATCCGTCTTGACCCCTGTCGTGAACGACAACACGTCGTGGCGCGTGCGCAACGCCATGACGATCTCCTCGAGCGCGGCGTTGCCCGCCCGCTCGCCGATGCCGTTGATCGTGCACTCGACCTGCCGAGCGCCAGCCCTGATCGCGGCGAGCGAATTGGCGACCGCCAGACCCAGGTCGTTGTGGCAGTGGACGGAGATCACCGCCTTGTCGATGTTGGGCACGCGGTTACGAAGCATGGCGATCAGCGCGCCGAATTCGTCGGGCACGGCATAGCCGACCGTATCCGGAATGTTGATCGTGCGGGCGCCCGCCTTGATCGCGCTTTCGACGCAGCGGCACAGAAAATCGTGCTCCGTGCGGCTGCCGTCCTCAGGGCTCCACTCCACATCCTCGCACAGGTTGCGCGCGTAAGTGACCGAATCGACGACCGCCTGATGCACGGCCGCCGGCTCCATTTGCAACTTGTGCTTCATGTGCAGCGGGCTCGTCGAAATGAAAGTGTGGATACGCACCCGCGCGCCGTGGCGCAGCGCTTCCCACGCGCGGTCGATATCCTTGCGTCCGGCGCGCGCCAATCCGCACACTGTAGCGTTCTTGATCGTCTTGGCGATCTCGCGCACCGCCTCGAAATCGCCGTTCGATGCGATTGGGAACCCGCCCTCGATCACATCGATGCCCATCTCCTCGAGCGTCTTCGCGACACGCAACTTCTCCTCGAGATTCATCGAGCAGCTGGGCGACTGCTCGCCATCACGCAGTGTCGTGTCGAAGATTATGACGCGCTGGGCGGGCTGAGATTTGGTTGGGTTCGTCATGGCAATCGGTCCTCGATGGAAGGATGGCGCGACAGCACTCTTAGTCAGTCTGCCCCGGGCAGCCCGCGCTCCCTCCCCTTGGGGAAGACGCCGGCTAACTCCAGGGGCCGCTAAGTCGGCCTGCCGCAACCCAAACGCAGCGATCCTTCCAAATGGACACCTTGTGGTCCTCCTGTACCCCGAGTCCCGTGGCTCGGGGGACGGCACCACGTGCCGCCAAGCTAATCATTGGTCGACAATGGTTAATCCTTTATTGCTACGCCATTTTGGCGCACCGCTTCAACGACTTTGTGAAGAGATGGCTTGGTCTTGCCGCAAATGGGGCAGACGCGCCCCCCTCCCGTCCGCATGCCTTATCACATTGAATCTATTCAATTTACCTATTTCGCGCGCGGCGGCCGGAGCGACGATCACGGCACGCCGCCATTTTAAGCAGAATCAAGCGTTTCCGGCCGCTATCGGTGTGCCGATTCGCTCCGTGTGGTGGCAAGCGACACGCCGCCCGTCGACCTCGCGGAACTCCGGCACTTCGCGGCGGCATCGCTCGTCGGCATGCGGACAACGCCCGTGGAAGACGCAACCCGACGGCGGGTTGAGCGGCGACGGCAACTCGCCGCGAATATGCGCCGACCGGCCGCGCGCACCGTGTTCGACATGCGGGGTCGCCGCGAGCAAGGCGATCGTATAGGGATGCCGCGGCCGCTCGAACACCAGGCTCTTCACGCCGTGCTCGACTGGCCGTCCGAGATACATGACGAGCACTTCGTCGGCGATGTGGCGCACCACGCTCAAATCGTGCGAGATGAACAGATAGGCGAGATTGAACTGCTCCTGCAGATCCATCATCAGATTGAGAACTTGCGCTTGGATCGAGATGTCGAGCGCGGAAACCGGCTCGTCGGCGACGACGAGGCGCGGATTGAGCATCAGTGCGCGGCCGATCGCGATGCGCTGGCGCTGGCCGCCGGAAAACATGTGCGGATAGCGATTGTAGTGCTCAGGCCGCAGGCCGACCGCCGCAAGCATGGCAAGTGAGCGGTCGCGCCGCTCGCCGCCTGTCATCGGCGTGTTGATGCGCAACGGCTCTTCAAGAATCGCGCCGACTTTACGGCGGGGATTGAGCGAGCCATAAGGGTCCTGAAACACCATCTGCACGGAGCGGCGCAGTTGCCGGCGCGTCGCACGATCCGCACCGACGGGATCCAGACCGACCAATCGCAACGTACCGGCGGTCGGCAGCTCGATCAGCGTGACGAGGCGCGCCAGCGTCGACTTGCCGCTGCCGGATTCGCCGACGACTGCCAGCGTCTTGCCGGCGCGCAGGGCAAAGCTGATGCCGTCGACGGCATGCACCGTAGCGGCATCGCGCCAGAGACCGCGGCGCACGCGGTAGTAGCGCCGCAAGTCGATCGCCTCAACGACTAAATCGCCGGCTGGCGCCGTCATGTGGACGCCCCGATCGGCGTCAGGCAGCGCACCACGCCTGTCGCATCGCGCGTGAGCGACGGACGTCCCGCGCGACACGCTTCCTGCGCGAGGCTGCAACGGGGATGAAACAGACAGCCGGAGGGGCGATCGGTCAGACCGGGCACGACGCCCGGAATCGCCGCTAACCGGCGCCGCCCGATCGAGCGCTCCGGCAGGGCGTCGAGCAACGCGGCGGTGTAGGGATGACGCGGATGCTTGAATAGCTGATCCGCCGGCCGCTCCTCGACCACCTGCCCGGCATACATGACGATCACGCGCCGCACCGTTTCGGCGACGACGCCCATGTTGTGGGTGATGAGCGCGAGCGCCATCCCGCGCCGACGCTGCAGATCAAGCAGCAGATCGAGGATCTGTCGTTGGATCGTGACATCGAGCGCTGTCGTCGGCTCGTCGGCAATCAACAGGCGCGGATTGCAGGCGATCGCCATGGCAATCATGACGCGCTGGTTCATGCCGCCGGAAAGCTGATGTGGGTAGGCCGTCAAGCGGATTTCCGGATCCGCGATGCCGACTTGATCGAGCAGCTCGATCGCGCGCCGCCGACGCTCCGCGCGGTTGCCGCCCTCGTGCACGGCGAGCCCTTCCATGATCTGGAACCCGACGGTGAAGCAAGGATTGAGGCTTGTCATCGGCTCCTGGAAAATCATCGCCATGTCGCGGCCGGTCAGCTGGCGGCGCTCGCGCGCGCTGAGCGACATGAGATTGCGGCCAGCGAAGTCCATGCGCTCGGCGCTGACGCGGCCGTTGGTGGCCACCAGACCCATGACGGCGAGCGTTGCCACGCTTTTGCCCGACCCGGATTCGCCGACGATGCCGACGACCTCGCCTTCCTCGATCGTCAGATCGATTCCCTCGACCGCGCGCACGAGTCCGCCCGGCGTCTCGAACTCGACCGAAAGATTGCGCACATCGAGCAGCGGCATCAGCGCTTGAGCTTTGGGTCGAGGGCGTCGCGCAGGCCGTCGCCCAAGAGGTTGAACGCGAGCACGGTCGCCAAAATCGCGATCCCCGGCAGCGTCACCACCCACCAGGCGCGCAGCACGAATTCGCGGGAATCGGCGAGCATGGTTCCCCATTCCGGCGTCGGCGGCTGGGCGCCGAGGCCGAGGAAGCCGAGCGCGGCCGCATCGAGGATCGCCGTCGAAAAACCCAACGTCGCCTGCACGATCAGCGGCGCCATGCAATTGGGCAGAACCGTCGAAAACATGAGACGCGGGAGTCCGGCGCCGCACATGCGAGAGGCAACGACATAGGTCTTGCTGAGCTCGCTCAGCGCAACCGCCCGCGTGATTCGCACGTAGTGCGGCAGCACCACGATGGCAACGGCGAACATGGCATTGGCGAGACCCGGACCAAGAATGGCGACGATGACAATTGCAAGCAGCAGGCTTGGCAGCGTCAACATGATGTCCATCAGCCGCATGATGGCTATCTCGGTCAGACCGCGGAAAAAGCTGGCAACCAGGCCGAGTGCGATACCGACGACCAGCGACAGGCTGACGACCACGATACCGATGAGCAGCGACAGCCGTGCGCCGTGAATCAGCCGCGAGAGTATGTCGCGGCCGATCGCATCCGAGCCCAAGGGATAGACGAACGAGCCGCCCTCAGCCCAGAACGGCGGGCGCAGCAATGCATCCGGGTTCGTGAGAAAGGGCGAGTGCGGCGCGACGAAGTCGGCGAAAATTGCCAGCAGCGAGACAATGACGATGAGTGTCAGGCCGGCAACTGCACCGGCGTTGCGCTTGAAATAACCCCAGAATTCGACGAACGGATGGGGCGGCGTCTGGGTCGGCACGACGGCGGCAGCGAGCGTTTTCGCCTCGGCAGCCATGGGTCACCGCGTATGCCGGATGCGGGGGTTGATCAGCCCGTAGAGCAGGTCGACGATGAGATTCACGGACATGACAACGCTGCCAAGCAACAATGCTCCACCCTGGAGCACGGGATAGTCGCGCCGATTGATCGATTCGACCAGCCACTTGCCGACGCCCGGCCAAGAGAAGATCGTCTCGGTGAGGATCGCGCCTGTGAACAGGACACCCACTTGCAAGCCAATCACGGTGACAACCGGGATGAGGGCGTTTCGCAATGCGTGCACGCCGATCACCCAATGAGGCGGGAGACCTTTGGCGCGTGCCGTACGGATGTAGTCCTCATTGAGGACCTCGAGCATCGACGAACGTGTCATCCGCGCGATCACCGCGAGCGGCACGGTTCCGAGCACGATCATCGGCAGGATAAGGTGAGACAGCGCGGAGCGGAACGCGCCCTCCTGACCGGACAACAGCGCGTCGACGAGAAGAAAGCCAGTGACTGGCTCGACGAAATAAGCGACAGAAATGCGGCCGGACACCGGCGTCCAGTGTAGGGTGTTGGAGAACAGGATGATGAGCAGCAATCCCCACCAGAAGATCGGCATTGAATAGCCAGTGAGCGAAATTCCCATCACCCCGTGATCGAATATCGAATTTCGCTTCACCGCGGCGATGATTCCAGCCGGCAGGCCGATGATGAGCGCAAATAGGACCGCACTGATCGCGAGTTCGATCGTCGCCGGGAAGAGCGCGGCAAACTCCCCGATCACCGGCTGGTGTGTGATCACGGAAATGCCGAGGTCGCCGCGCAGCACGTGCGCGATATAGAATCCGTATTGGACGAGCAGCGGCCTGTCGAAGCCGTATTCGGCGCGCAACCGCGCGTGGCGCACCGGATCGATCCCGCGCTCTCCCGCGAGGGTTTCGATCGGGTCGCCCGGGACCAAGTGAATGAGGAGGAACGCCAGCAGCGTCACCCCGAGAAAAGTCGGGATGATCAGACTGACACGCGTAAAAATGAATCGCAGCATCGCCGCCGCAACGTCGGTGGCGGGCGACGACCGCCCGCCACCGAACAGTCAAGCGAACATGCGTACTACTTGATGTCGACGCCGTAGAACTCGTGGTGCCCGAACGGGCTCAGCTTGTAACCCACCACTTCCTTACGCACCGGCTTGTACTGCACCGAATGCGCGATGGTGAACCACGGCGCCTCTTCCTTGAAGATTTCCTGCGCCTTCTCGTAGAGGGCAGTGCGCTTCTCGACATCGGCCGTCCGCTTCGCCTGAATCAGCAGGTCGTCGAACGGCTTGTAGCACCACTTGGCGGAGTTGCCGCCCGACTTCGCCGCGGCGCAGCCGAGCAGGACGTGGAGGAAGTTGTCGGGATCGCCGTTGTCACCGGTCCAGCCGAGCTGGCCCATCTGGTGCTCGCCCGCCTGCATGCGCTTGCGG
>JACQDQ010000030.1 GCA_016201015.1 Pseudomonadota bacterium
CCAAGGCGCAGATGGCGCGCCGGCTGGCGACCAGCCGCTCGCAGCTCGATCGGCTGCTCGACCCAAGGAACGATACGGTAACGTTGCGGACTCTGGCCAAGGCCGCGCGTGTCGTCGGCAAGCGGCTCCGGCTCGATCTGATCGACGCCTGACGCGCTGATCGGGGCACGATCCCCGACTCTTACCCCGTCCCCCACACCTCCGCCGCGACCTCGACGATCAGCGCCAGCTTGCGGCGCTGGATGTCGGGCGTGATGCGGTTGCCGTGATGGGTGCTGGCGAAGCCGCATTGCGGCGACAGGCACAGATTCTCCAGCGGCACGTATTTGGCCGCCTCGTCGATGCGGCGCTTGAGCGCGTCCTTGGCCTCGAGCTCCGGCGTCTTGGTGCTGACCAGGCCGAGCACCACCTTCTTGGTCTTGGGCACGTAGCGCAGCGGCGCGAAGCCGCCGGCGCGCGCCGTGTCGTATTCGAGGAAGAAGCCGTCGACGTCGAGTAGGCCGAACACCGCCTCGGCCACCGGGTCGTAGCCGCCTGATGCCATCCACATGCTTTGGAAATTGCCGCGGCAGGTATGCGTCGTCACGGTCAGCGTCGGCGGCCGCTTGGCGATCAGCGTGTTGATGATGCGCGCATAGCGGGCGGGCAGCTTGTCGGGGTCCTCGCCGTCGCGGCGGACCTGGGCGCGGATCTCGGGGTCGCACAGAAAGGCGAACGACACGTCGTCGATCTGCAAGTAGGTGCAGCCGGCGGCCACCAGGTCGGCGATCTCTTCCTGGTAGGCGCGGGCGATATCGGCCCAGAATTCGTCGATGTCGGGATAGGCGTCGTCGCTGACGATCTTCCGCCCGCCGCGCAGATGGAGGTAGGTAGCGGCGGGGATGCAGAATTTCGGCGTCCGCTTGGTGACCGATTTCAAATAGGCGAAGTGATCGACCATCACCGGGCGGGTGCGGCGCACCTTGTCGGTGACGACCAGCATCGACGAGGTGCGGCCGGTATCGCCGCCCTCGCCCTTGAAGACCACGCCATAATCGGTATGCGTCGACTCGATGCCGGCGAAGCCGGTGAGGAAATCGGTGTGCCACATGGCGCGGCGATACTCGCCGTCGGTGATGCCGTGCAGCCCGGCCGCTTCCTGCAGCGCGACGGCATCGCGGATGCAGCGGTCCTCGACCGCGCGCAGCGCCGCCGCCGTGATCTCGCCTTTCTGCGCTTTGTCGCGCGCGTCCTTCAGCTCCGGCGGGCGCAGCAGGCTGCCGACGTGATCGGCGCGGAAGTGTGGTTTCGCGGCTGGGTTCATCGCGGCGTCTCCCGGTTTTCGCCAAGATGCACTATGCCGTCCTGGCGGTGCAAGATGGACCCAGGGCAATCGCATTTGGGTGAGGTGTTTCCCTCGTCCTTCGAGACGCCCCGCGTCCTCATGCTGAGGAGCGAAGCGTCTCGAAGCACGAGGACGCGGGGCTCCTCAGCGAGACGCCCCGCGTCCTCATGCTGAGGAGCGAAGCGTCTCGAAGCACGAGGACGCGGGGCTCCTCAGGATGAGGTCAAACTGAGACGGTACCGTTTGCCGTTGCAATCGCCACGATCGACACCGACAATCATCGACATGGATGCCGGAACCGGACCGCGTTTGGCCGTCTTCGACCTCGACGGCACGCTGGTCGACAGCCAACACGTCATCGGCGCCTGCATGACCGCCGCCTTCACGGCTGCGGAATTGCCGGCCCCGCCGCAGGCCGAGATCAGGCGCGTCATCGGCCTGCCGCTCATTCAGTGCATGGCGCGCCTGGCGCCGGCCGAGCCGCCGGCGCGACACGCGGCGCTGACCGAGTCCTACAAGGAGGCGTTCTTTCGCCTGCGCCAGCAGCCCGGTCACGAGGAGCCGCTGTTCGACGGCGCGCGCGCCGCGCTCGACGCGATCGCCGCGGCCGGCTATTTGCTCGGCATCGCCACCGGCAAGGCGCGGCGCGGGTTGCTGGCGGTGCTGGAGCGCCATGGGCTGATCGAGCGTTTCGTCACCTTGCAGACCGCCGATGTCGGCCCCGGCAAGCCGCATCCCGAGATGCTGCACCGGGCCATGGCCGAAACAGGCGCGGCGCCGGCGGCTACGGTGATGATCGGCGATACCAGCTTCGACATGGCGATGGCCCGCGCCGCCGGCGCCCGTGCGGTGGGCGTCGCCTGGGGCTATCATGCGAGCGAGGAGTTGCGCGACGCCGGCGCCCACGCCATCGTCGCCTCGTTTGCCGAGTTGCCGGTCGCCTTGCGGGGGGAAAAAGGGAGCGTTCCATGCGCGTGAAATATTTCATCATCGGCGGCGTCGCGGTGGTGGCCGCGCTGGTCGTCGCCGGCGTCGCGATCCTCTCCTCGACCGACTACAACGCCTATCGCGGCGTCGTCGCCGAGCAGGTGCAGGCGGCGACCGGCCGCGGCCTGGCGATCAAGGGCGACCTCAAATTCGCCATGGGGTTCTCGCCGGCGGTGGCGGCGGATGACGTGACCTTCGCCAATGCGGCCTGGGGTTCGCGGCCGATCATGGTGCAGGTCAAGCGCTTCGAGGCGCAAATCGAGCTGCTGCCGCTGATCTTCGGCGACGTCAAGGTCAGTCGCATCGTGCTGCTGCAGCCGGACATCCTGCTCGAGACCGACGCCAAGGGCGTCGGCAACTGGGTGTTCGACACCATGAAGCCGGCCGCGCCGGCCAAGCCGGTCGAGCTCAAGCCGGCAAGCGGCGGGCAGATGAAGCTGCCGCAGGTCAACGAGGTGGTGGTGCGCGACGCCAAGCTGGTCTACCGCGACGGCCAGACCAAGCAGAGCAAGGAGCTGTCGCTGGCCAAGTTCACGGTGCAGGCGAAGAGCGAAACCGATCCCTTGAAGCTCGAAATCGACGGCGTGTTCGACAAGCTGCGCTTCCTGGCGACGGGCGAGCTCGGCTCGATCGCCGCGCTGAGCAGCCCGGGCACGCCCTTCGCCGTCAAGCTCGATGCCAAGCTGCCCGATATCGTCGAGCTGAAAGTCAGCGGCAGCGTGCGCGAGCCGCTGACCGGCAAGGGCTATGACCTCACCATTGCCGCGCAGGGCGCCGAACTCGCCAAGCTGGCCGAGCTGGGTGGACAGAAGATGGCGCCGTTCGGCCCGTTCAAGCTGGAGGCGAAGGTCAACGACCAGGCGCCGCAGGGCGCGCCGTCGCTGGCCAGCTTCAAGGCCGAGCTCGGCCGCGCCAATCTCGTCCTCGTGCGCGCCGAGGGCGGCGTGCGCGATCCGCTGGCGCAGAAGGGGATCGCCCTGGTCGCCTCGGTCGAAGGCAGCGAAATCGGCGCGCTGTCCGGCCTGGCGCTGCCCGGCATGGCGGCGCCGCTGCCGGCGGTGCCGGCCTTCGGCCCGTACAAGGCGAGCATCAAGGTGGCGAGCGGCCAGGGCGACAAGCTGACGGTGCCGGAGCTCAAGGTCGAGTTCGGCAAGCCCGATCTGTTGAAGCTGACGATCGACGGCTCGGTGCAGGACGCGCTGGCGCAGCAGGGCGTCGTCGTCACTGTCGCGGCCGAGGCGCCCGATGTCGCCGCGGTCGCCGCCAAGGCCGGCAGCGAGGCGCCGGTCTCTGGCCCGTTGAAGTTCCAGGCGAAGCTCGCCGACACCGGCGTCAAGCGCTACGCCATGAGCAATCTCCAGCTCAAATTCGGGCCGAGCGACGTCGCCGGCGAGGCCACCTTGTCGCTGGCTCAGGCGCGGCCGGCCTTCACCGCGAATTTTACTTCGAACTTGGTCGAGTTGGCGAAGCCAGGCCAGGCGAAACCGGCGGCCAAGCCGGCGCCCGCGCCGAGCCCCGCCGCCAAGGGCGACGGCAAGGTGTTCAGCAACGACCCGCTGCCATTCGCCATGCTCGATCTGGCCGACGGCGAATTCAAGTACCAGGCGAAGGAGATACGGTCGGAAGGCGCCGTGCTCAAGGACCTCGCCCTGACCGTCAGCCTGCGCAACGGCGAGTTGACGGCGCGCCCGGTTTCGCTGGAGGTGAGCGGCGGCAAGATCAATCTCGACGTGGCGATGAGCGCCAAGGCCCGCAGCATCACCGGCAAGTTCGACGGCAAGGGCGTCAATCTCGGCGCGCTGCTCAACGACTCCAAGACCAGCGACCTGATCAAGGACGGCAAGACCGATTTCGCCGTCGATTTCCGCGGCGCCGGCCAATCGCTGCGCGCGCTGATGGCCAGCCTCAACGGCAGCAGCACGGTCGCCGTCGGCGAGGGCGAGATCGAGAGCAAATATGCCGAACTCCTCGGCGCCGACGTGGTCAAGGTGCTGTCGCCGCTGCAAGGCTCCGGCGCGCGCACCAAGCTCAACTGCGTCGTCAACCGCTTCGACATCAAGGACGGCCTCGCCACCTCGCGCGCCCTCATCGTCGACACCGGGCGCATGACGGTGAACGGCGAAGGCACGATCAATCTCGGCAGCGAGGAGCTGAAGATGATGTTCAAGCCGCACCCGAAGGACGCGGCGATCGTCAGCCTGGCCATGCCGATCCGCGTCGGCGGCACGCTCGGCGCGCCGCATTTCACGCCGGGTCCACTCGGCGTCCTTGTGCGCGACGTAATCCTGCCAGCGAATGTGATCCCAGCAGTGAATGCCGACCTCGAAGCCCGCGTCCCG
>JACQDQ010000500.1 GCA_016201015.1 Pseudomonadota bacterium
ATGCCGCCGAAGACCATCGCCGCCGCGTAGCCGGAGATGAATACGAACAGCTCGGCCGCATCGTTGAACACGAAGTTGGCCATCGTGAAATAGGCCGCGGCGTTGTCCGGGATATGGTCGACGAAAATGAACAACAGCCCAAGGCAGCGGAAGAAATCGAGACGCAGGTCGCGTCCCGGCGTGCTCATGCCCAGCCGCCCAGTCGACAACCCGCAGGCAAACGCCACGTGCAGCAGAGTCCTGCTGCGCCAGCCCGGATCGCCCTATATTGTATCGCCATGTCCATCCGTCAAAGATGGGGCCTTAATTGCTAGCAATTCAACTGTCGCGTAGAAACTTGGCAGGCGGGACCACCCTCGGACTATAGAGCAACCGTGATTGCGTCGCTCCGGATCGCCGTTACCATTATATCATTTGAATGCATTTTGGCGGCAGCCCTGATTGCCGTCCCGGCGGCTGCCGATCAGCCGAATTCTCGCTGCGGTGTGCCGCCGGAGTACGTCAAACTCGCCTATCCGCTGCCGCGGGTCGCACGGCTGCTGCGCGACCGCCAGCCGCTCAAGATCGTCGCCATCGGCTCGTCGTCCACCGAGGGCGTGGGCGCCAGCAGCAGCCGCACGACCTACCCGAGCCAGCTCCAGATCGAGCTGCAGAAACGTTTTCCTGCCTCTGCCATCACCGTGATTAACAAGGGAAAGGGTGGCGAGATAGCCGGTCAGATGCAGGCGCGATTGGAACGCGACGTGCTCGCCTCGGAGCCACAGCTCGCCATCTGGCAGACTGGGACCAACTCCGCGCTCCACGGCGATGCGGTCGCGGAGTATTCCGAGACCGTCGGCCGCGGCGTCGACCTCCTCCGCCGGCGCGGCGTCGAGGTCATGCTGATGAGCCAGCAATACTCCCCCGCCTTCGAGGCTCTGCCGCGCCGGCTGGTCTACATGAAGGCGCTCGACGTGTTGGCGACACGCGATCAGGTGCCACTCGTGCTGCGGCACCAGATCATGGAATATTGGATCACGAGCGGCCAGTTCACCGGTCCACAGATGGTCAATCCCGACGGCCTGCACATGACCGATCAGAGCTATCACTGCCTCGCCGTCGTCGTCGCCGAGATGATCGCAGGCTCCGTCAAGGATTGACGACACTTGCCGCGCGCCAAGACGACGGCCAACCGGGCCCGGCGGCCCCGGCCCGGGCAAGACGGACCATCGGCGCGTGCGGTCGCATTGGATCTACTCGGCGCCGTGCTCGATCGGCGCCGCGCACTCGACGAAGCGATCGACGCCCACAGCGGATTCACGGTCTTGGCGCCGCGCGACCGCGCCTTCACCCGATTGCTGGCGGCGACCGTGCTGCGACGGATGGGCGAAATCGATGCGGCGCTCGCCGCCTGTCTCAAAGGCGAGCTAACGCCGCGCGCGGCGTCGGTGCGCCACATCCTGCGGCTCGGTGCGGCACAGCTTCTCTTCCTCGACACGCCGCCGCACGCCGCGGTCGATACCGCCGTTGCCCTCGCCACGGGACGGCCACGAGGCGCCTATGCCGGCCTGGTCAATGCGGTGTTGCGTCGCATGAGTGGGCAGGGCAAGACCCTGGTTGCCGGGTTGGATGGTGCCCGCCTCAACACGCCCGGCTGGTTATGGCGCTCCTGGATGCGGGCCTATGGCGAGCCGACGGCGCGCGCCATCGCCACGGCCCTTTTGCATGAGGCGCCGCTCGACCTTTCGGTCAAGGACGCCGCCGCCGGCTGGGCGACCCGACTCGATGCCACAATCCTGCCGTTCGGATCGCTGCGGCGGCCGGCGGGCGGCCTGATCGCCGAGTTGCCGGGCTACGCAGAAGGTGCGTGGTGGGTGCAGGATGCGGCAGCAACCCTCCCCGCCCGCCTGCTCGGCGATGTCGCCGGGCGCCGCGTCATCGACCTTTGCGCCGCGCCCGGCGGCAAGACGGCTCAGCTCGCCGCCGCCGGCGCCGAGGTTACGGCGGTCGATCGCTCGCCGGCCCGGATGAAACGCGTCGCGGCCAACCTCGCCCGATTACGGCTCGCGGCCGAGCCCATCGTCGCCGACGCGACAACGTGGCGGCCGAGCGCGCCATCGACGCTCGTGCTGCTCGACGCACCCTGCACGGCGACCGGGACCATCCGCCGCCACCCCGACATCGCCCGCCTCAGATCGCCGCAGGATCTGGCGCCGCTCGTTGCCTTGCAGGACCGCCTGCTTGCCGCGGCGCTGGAGATGCTGGCCCCCGGCGGGACACTGGTCTATTGCGTATGCTCGCTCGAGCCCGAAGAAGGTCCGGAGCGGGTTGCCGCGCTGCTCGCTCACTCACCCGATGTCGTCCGCCGGCCGGTCCTCCCCGCGGAAATCGGCGGCCTCGAGGATCTGGTCACGCCTGCGGGCGACCTCAGGACCTTGCCATCCCATCTGGCGGCGTTGGGTGGACTCGACGGTTTCTATGCGGCCCGCCTACAACGCCGCTAGCTTGGCCGGCCCGTTTTGGTAGGATCGCAGTCGATCATGCGCAGGATTTGGCAGAGACGAGCTATCTTCTGTACCGCCGCGTTGGCGATGACGCTCGCGGCGTGCGGCTTCGAACCGCTTTACGGCGAACGCGCCAACGGTTCGGCGGCCGAGGCGTTTGAAATGGTGCGCATTTCCGTCATCGCCGACCGTTCCGGCCAGATCCTGCGTAACTATCTGCTCGACGATCTACAGCCGCGCGGCGCGCGGGGGCCAGGCCGCTATTCGCTCGACATCCGGCTGCAGGAGCCGCGCCAAGAGCTTGCTGTCCGCCGCGACGACTCGGCCGCGCGCATCGGCTATTCAGCGGCAGCGACCTTTGTGCTCAATGCCCCCGATGGCCGCCGGCTGCTGGGCGGCAGCTCGTCTGCGTCCACGACGTTCGAGATCTCGGACTCGGAATTTGCGACGTTGTCGAGCTATAGCTCGGCGCGCAGCCGTTCGCTGCAGGACATCAGCGCCGACATCCGCAACCAGTTGGCCATCTATTTCCTGCAGAATCCGCCGCGTTGACGATCTCTGCTCGATGGGCTCCTACAGCAGGCCGGTCTTGACCTCGCCCAGATTGCGGAAGATGACGCGCAAGACGGCCGCGGTGTCGGGCGGATTGTCGCGCGTGCCGATGTTGCGCCGCGACACATCGAGGCCGATGACGATGCACTCATCCTCATAGATCAGGCTCGCGCCCGCGATCAGCGTGCCGGAGTCCTGCGCGATGCTGGTGAGCGAGCGCGTCTGGATTCGCCAATTGGGCGTGATGCGCGCCACGACCTGAGTTGCGATCTGCTCGACGTCGAATTCGAGCGTCGGCTGCGTCGAGCGCTCGACGAACACATAGGAGACGGTAAGTTGCAATGCCGGCGGCCCGAGCGTCAGGCTGGCGACATCGCGCGTCGCGGTGAAGTCCCCCTTGTCGGCCTGGAAGCTGTAGGTCGCGCCGATCCAAGGATGCGGCAAGAAGCGCAACCGCCCGACAATGTTCGACGCCTTGTCCTGAAGGCCCGAGTTCGCCGTGAACGCCGATTCCGACTTGAGCCGATAGCTTTGGCCGATGAAGGCCGAAACACGACCGCCGCCATTGCGCATGAGCTCGGTGTTGACGCCGTAGCTCACGCGTTGGCCCCCTTCCAGGCGGTCGATTCCGGAGAAGCGGTTCGACCGGAACAGATTCGTATCGTCGAAGTCGATGCCGCGGCTGTCCTCGTTCGGAAAGCGCTGCTGATTTCCGAGGTTGGGCGCCGCCACGACCGTGACGATCGGCTCGATCAGCGTGCGATAGTCCTCGCCGCGCCGCACGAACGGATAGCGCCATCCAAGCGCCAGCTGCGGGAATAGCCGGCCGGAGACACCGTCCTCGGTCGGACGGCTGGGGTCGGCCGCGCTGCCGATGCGCGGGACGTTATAGGCGTCGCCGAGAAGATTCGCTGACAGCGAGTAGATCTCGCCGCTCGGAGCGGTATAGGGCAGCGTCCATCCGCCGGCGAGCGCCATGCGCTGCATGCGCGTGCCTTCGGTGCGGTAAATCGAAAGCGCGTTGGCGTCCAGGCTGTAGCGCCCGCCGTAGGCGCCGGGCTCGCCGACATAGTTGTAATCGAGCATCGGCAGCACGAGCGGCGCCAGCCCGGGATCGTCCCTCTGGCGCAGGCCTTGAAAGGCGTAGCTGTTGACCGCGGCGTAGTCGCGGCCGCGAAACCCCTCGGTATATAGACGCGACGTCAGCGTGTTGCTGGAGAGGAAGCGGTAGCGCTGCTGCAGCTTGTAGCGCTGGATATAGGTATCGTCGGTGGCACGCGCAGCGTCGAATCCCCAACGCCAGTCGTTGTCGATGTCGAAGCGGCCTTCTCCCTTGATGTGGCCGCGCGTCTGATCGCCGTCGATGCGGTTGTTGAAATCGTCGCGGCGATCGGCGCGGGTAACGCTGCCGGATAGATTGAACTGCCCGGTCTGCGTGCGTTGCCGGTATTCGCCGGCGAGGACCGGATATTCGCTGGTAAGAAACATGGGCTCGAAGGTGAAGTCGGCGCTGGGGCTGATCACCTGGTAATAGGGCACTGTCAGGATGCGGCCGAGATTGCTCGACGAGGCAAGTTGCGGGGTGAGGAGTCCGCTGCGGCGATCTACCGTGCCATCGGGGTGCGACAAATATGGCGTATAGGCGACCGGAACCCCGAATAGCTCGATCCAGGCATCGTTGTATGTGACCTCCTGCGCCGCCTGATCGTGGGTAACGCGCGCCGCCTTGATCTGCCAGACGGGTGCCCGCGTTGGATCGTCGGCGCAGGGCTCGCAGGGGCTGTACACGCCTTTGCGTATCGCCGTGAGATTGCCGTCGACGCGGACCGCGCTGACGCCGGCGATGCGGGCCTGATCGGCAAGAAGCATGCGCAGATTCTGGATCGTGCCATCGCGCATGTCGCTGCTGAGCTCAACATAGTCGGCGAACAGGACCTCGCCGGTCGACTCGACCAGCGCCACGTTGCCGGTCGCGGTGACGAGGTCGGAGCGTTGATTGTAGGACACCGTGTCGGCGCGCAGGACGCGGTCGCCTTGCGCGATCTCCACGTGTCCGAGCGCGGTGACGACGCCAAGCTCGCGGTCGTAGTTGACCTCGTCGGCGGTGAGGAGAACCGGCAGATCGGTAGGTTCGCTGCGTAAATTTGACCGTTGCGCCGCCGCAGTGCCGATGTCGAGCGCCAGGGCAAGCACCACCAGGGCCAAGGCGCGCATGCGACCAATCGCCCACGGCCAGCGCGGCGCGCGACTCGACGTCCGCCGGATTGCTGCCGGCATGGAGTGCTCCCCTGTTCGACTCGGGATTATAGCCACGACAACCTATAAACATAGGGGAGAATTGCCTCCTATCTCTTTGACACGGAAGCCTAGTTCGCAGTGGGTTCATGGTCTGGTGACGAGCGGTCGCGGCGGCTTGCGACCAAGCCATCGACCTGTTAGGAACTGCCGTCATGCAGCGCCCGGTTCGCATTGCGCCTTCGCTCCTGTCGGCGGATTTTGCACGGCTGGGCGAGGAGGTGCGGGCGATGGAAGCAGCCGGCGCCGACTATCTGCACATCGACGTCATGGACGGGCATTTCGTGCCGAACATCACCATTGGCCCGACAGTGGTGAGAGCGTTGCGGCCACATTCGCGTCTACCCTTCGACGTGCATCTGATGATTTCGCCGGTCGACCCCTATCTGCCCGACTTCGCCGCGGCCGGCGCCGACATCCTGACAGTGCATCCTGAGGCGGGGCCACATCTCCACCGCACGTTGCAGCTCATCAAGTCGCTGGGCAAGAAGGCCGGCGTCTCGCTCAACCCAGCGACGCCGGTTGAAACGATCGATCCGGTGCTGGACGACGTCGACTTAATTCTCGTGATGTCGGTCAATCCCGGTTTCGGCGGTCAGACGTTCATCGAATCGCAACTCGACAAGATCCGAGCGATCCGCGCTCGGCTCGACGCCCGCGGGCGGAAGGTTGACCTCGAGGTGGATGGCGGCATCAATGCGGACACTGCGCGGCGCGCCGTCGCCTGCGGCGCCGATGTCCTGGTGGCCGGTTCGGCAAGCTTCGGCGGCGGTAGCGCTGCCTATTCCGACAATATCCGCCGTTTGCGCGGCGCTTAGAGGCGGCGGGACCGATGACGGCCAGCGCGCGGATCGAATGGCGGCGGAGCTGGCGAGAAATTCTGTCCGAGCTTCGCTTCGCCAATCCACTTTATCGCCTGACGCTGATGGGCAGCGTGCCACGCAAGCTTACACGCGTGCCGCCCGACGCATTGCCAGGCGATGCCGGGCGCGGCGCCGCCGTGCTTGCCGGCAAGTTCTTTTGTGCTGGTCATGCGATCGTCGCCGAACGCCCGGATTGGTACGGAAGCACGACGAGCGTCGCGGCCCTGGCTGAGCTCCACGGCTTCGGCTGGCTTCGCGATCTCGCGGCACAAGGCGGTGCGGCGGCGCAACAGCGTGCCCGCGATCTCATCGCCGACTGGCTCGACCACGAGCACGGTTGGCACCGTGTCGCCTGGGCGCCCGGGGTGATCGGCGCACGGGTGGCCGCTTGGCTAGAGCACGCCAAGTTCATTGCCCGTGGCGAGGGCGATGACCTCGGCCAACGCATCCTCGCCTCGCTGGCACGCCAGTTGCGCCATCTGTGGCGCGTCGTCGAGACCGGCGATGACGGAGCCGAGCGGCTGGTGGCGATCAAGGGCCTGATCTACGGCATCCATTGCGGGATTGCCGATGCGCGGCGGACCGAGGCCGTGCTGTCGCTGCTGGCACGCGAGCTGGCCCGACAGGTGCTGCCCGATGGCGGACATGTCGAGCGCTCGCCGCAAGTGCAACTCGTCGCGCTCGCCACGCTTATCGACATCCGCGACATGCTGCGCCTGGCGGCGCGCGATCCGACGTCGGAGCTGGCGGCGGCGATAACGCGCATGGCGGCGCTGCTGCGTTTCTTCCGTCACGGCGATGGCGGGCTTGCCCTGTTCAACGATTCGACCGAGGGAAACCCGGCCTTGATCGACCTTGTGCTCGCGCGCAGCGAGTCCAAGGAACGGCCGCCGGCCGATGCGCCGCAGACGGGCTTCCAGCGGCTGGCGGCCGAGCGGGTCATCGTCCTGTTCGACACCGGAGCGCCGCCACCGCGCGGACTCGATCGGCATGCCCATGCCGGAACGCTCAGCTTCGAGCTCAGCTTCGGCAAGGAACGGCTGATCGTGAACTGCGGCGCCCAAGAATCGGCCGATCCCGGCTGGCGCGATGCGCAGCGGACCACCGCGGCGCATACGACGATCTCCATCGACGACGTGAACTCATCGGAGGTGATGTCCCGGGCCGGGCTCGGTCGCCGCGTGACGCAGGTGACATGCGAGCGCGAGGAGGCGGAGGGCAATGTCTGGGTCACGGCCAGCCACAATGGCTACCTTGCGCTGTTCGGCCTGATTCACCGTCGCCGCCTCTATCTCTCGCAGGACGGCCAGGATCTTCGTGGCGAGGATTCGCTGACCGGGGCCCACAAGGGTACGTTCGCCCTGCGTTTTCACCTTCACCCCGACGTCAGCGCCTCCATCATCCAGAACGGCGCGGCGGCGCTGATACGGCTGCCATCGGGTGCCGCGTGGCGGCTGCAGACCAATGGCGGCGCAATGGCGCTCGTCGAAAGCGTTTATCTGGGACGCCGTCAGGAAGCCCGTCGCGGCGAGCAGGTCGTGCTCACCGGCAGGCTCGCCGGCGAAGGCGCGTCCATCAAATGGGCGCTGAAGCGCGTGGCGAAGGTGTAGCATCGCCAGCGTGCGGCCGGCACGCGACGATGAACAGGTTCTTGCCGAACCAACGCCCGCACAGGTGATCGCAAAGCCGGCTCAGCGGAAAGACAAGGCGATCGTAAAGCCTGACTCCGGCTGGGCCGAGGCGTCCGGTGCCGGGATCGACGACGCGAAAGGCCAGGCCGGCGAAGAAGCCGAGGCTGTCGCGATAGCTCCAATGCAGCAGCTTGAAGCCGGCAGCCGCGATCAAGGGCAGCAGCGTCTCCCGCCGATAGCGGCGGTGATGCCCGACCACGCGGTCGAGCGATGAATACAGAATCGGGAAGGCCGGAACGTAGATCACGAGTCGACCGCCGGGGATGAGCGCCCGATGGATCGCCCTGAGCGCAGCGAGGTCATCGTCGATATGCTCCAATACGTTGAGCGTGAACACCGCCGCCACGCTTGCCTCGCCCAGCCCCGAGATATCACGATGTACCGCAAGCCCGCCTTCGCCGAGGCGGGCTGCCAGGCCGGGATCGGGTTCGACGCAGGTAACTTCGATTCCACGCGCCGTCAGCATCCGCGAGAACGTGCCGGTCCCCGCGCCGAAATCTACTGCGCTCTTGCCGATCCAACGGCAAACGAGATCGGC
>JACQDQ010000501.1 GCA_016201015.1 Pseudomonadota bacterium
CCGGCGGTCTCGGCCAGGCTCTGCACCGTGCTGTCGGTCTGGCGCGTCTCCTCGACCGCGCGGCTGGCGATGCTCGCCGCCCGCGCCACCTGCTGGCTGATCTCCGCCACCGACTTGCTCAGCTCTTCCGACGCCGCCGCCACCGTCTGCACGTTGGTCGACGCGTCGTCCGACGCCGAGGCCGCCGTCTTGACCTGCTGATTGGTCTGCTCGGCCGTCGTCGACATGCCATCCGAGGTCGCCCGCATCTCGGTCGACGCCCCGCTCAGCGCTTCCAGCGCCTTGCGCATCTGGCCCTCGAACGCGCTGATATGGCCTTCGACCGCCTGCTGACGCGCCGCCGCCTGGGCGTGCCGCTCGCGCTGCTCCTCCTCGATCCGCGCCTTCTCGACCGCGTTCTGCTTGAACGTGCCCAGCGCCCCGGCCAGCGCCCCGATCTCATCGCGCCGATCCGCAAAGGGAACCTCCGCCGTCAGATCGCCCTCGGCCACCTTCATCATCGCGTCCTGGATGGCGTGCAACGGACGGACGACGCGACTGCTGACGGCGATCATGCTGCCGAACGCAAGGCCGATAGCGATAGCCAGCAACACCAGTTGTACGATCAGTCCGCGCTGCGCCTCGGCCCGCTGCGTTGCAGCATGCTCCTTCGCCGCATCGAGTGCCCTTTCGGCCACCGACAGCAGGGTGTTGAGGCGTTCGAGCGAGATGCCGACCCACTGCAGCATCGTCATTCCCGTCGATTCACCGGCGATCATGGCCTTGATCATGCGCTCACGCTGGGCAGAGAAGTCTTGCGCGAAGAAGCTTGCCTTGGCGGTCTTGACTGCCTCGGCGAGGCGGGCCGGCGGTGTGGTACCGGTCATCATATCTTCCAACGTCGCCCACGCGGCGCTCGCCCGGGTCATGTGCGTCGCATATTGCTGCATCGCCTCTGCCGGCAGCTTGTTGCCGGCATTGAGGCCGTTCGACACGATCACCGAGGCATCGCCACCGGTATTGCGCACCGTCCAGGCGAGTTCCTTCACCAGCAGCAAGTGATCGACGACTGGATCGCGGAACTTGGCCGCGGCGGTCAGGTGTTTTGACAGCTTATCCAAGAGATCGAGAAGACCGTTTATCTCCGTCAAGAACTCTTGAGCCAATTGCTCGCGGCGCGCCGTCTTCGGCTTGTTCATGGCGTCCGCCGATTCGCCATGAAGCGCGAACAGGCGATCGATCGCACGCTGCAGGCTGCGCTGCATTTCGTCGCGCTCACGGAATTCCACATTGGCCAAGGCGGCCAGTGCCGATTGCAGCGCCGGCCGTTCGCTCTCACGTGCCTTTTCCAGCGGCCGCTTCGCCTCGGCTTCGGTCGGGCCGGCGGCGTTCAGGTACCGCCCGGTCTGCGACCGATCAACGCGCAGATTATGCATGGCCCTGAACGCGTGGCCCGAAACCTCCGCCAGCGCTGCGAGCCGGCTCGCAGTGGTGAGCTGCCGCCACGCATCCCACGCGCTCGCCGCGAGCAGGAGCGTCACGGTTACCGCCATAACAGCGATCACCGACTTCAGAAGCGCGTTGGCCGACAGCCGATCAAACATCGGATACTCCGTGGGAATCAGAGGGCGAATTACCACAGTAGTTATCGCTGCCGGGTAAATGATCGGTAAATCACCGACATTTGCCTGACTGTCACGTGAACCAACGGGCGATCGGTCCGCGACGCCCGTCCGCCGGCGGTTCGGATCAAGCGACAATAGCGCTGCGGATGTAGGTGCTAGTCGGCCTCGATCGGCACGCCGGGCAGGCTCTTGGCAGTCCGGATGGCGAGCGCCGATTTGACGTGGCTGACATTCGGCGCCGTCGTCAACCGCGTCGTCAGGAACTTGTTATAGGCGTCCCAGTCCTTCGCCACGATCTTCAAGAGGAAATCCGTCTCGCCGGCCAGCATGTGGCACTCGCGGACCTGCGGCCATGAGGCGGCGAGCTGCTCGAAGGCCTCAAGGTCGTGCTCGGCCTGGCTGGCCAGACCGACCAGCGCGAACACGCTGACGCCGAAACCGAGCGCCGCCGGCTCGATCTCGGCGCGATAGCCTTTGATCACTCCCGCCTTCTCCAAGGCCCGAACGCGCCGCAGGCACGGCGGCGCCGAGATGCCGGCGCGCCGAGCGAGCTCTACGTTGGTCATGCGGCCATCCGCCTGGAGATCGCGCAGGATGCGCCTGTCGATGTCGTCGAGCTTCGCGCCGCGCATGCTTCTTTCCCTGATGCCGGTCCAATTGAAATAATATTACACTCGTGACGATGGCCCGCAACCGAACAAACGAACCGCGCGGCGATCTGCCGCTTGCCGTGGCGCCGACGGACTCGGCATATTCCCGCGCGACAATGTCACCGATAAGCTGCTGGATTCTCACCGAAGGCCATGCCGGTATGGAAGCGCAATGCCGTGGCCTGGCTGCCGCTCTCGACCTTACGCCGGTGGTGAAGCGCGTCAGAGTGCGCGCCCTATGGGACATCCTTCCCAACCGGCTGTGGTTCTGCCCGCTCGCCGCGCCGCGGCGCGACAGCGATCCGCTGCAGCCGCCGTGGCCCGAGCTCTTGATCACCTGCGGCAATGTCAGCGCCGGACTGTCGCTCGGGATCAGGCGCGCGAGCCAGGGGCGGACGCGGACCGTGCACATCCAGGACCCGAGGCTCGATCCGCGGCGATTCGATCTGGTGCTGGCGCCACGACACGATGGACTGACCGGCCCGAACGTGATGGTGACGCGGGCCGCGATCCATCCGGTGACGCCGGCCCGGCTCGCCGAGGGCGCACGCGCCTGGGCCGGGCGTCTAGCCCATCTGCCGCGCCCGCTCGTCGCCGTGCTGATCGGCGGCTCCAACCGCCGCCATCGCCTGACCCCGGCGATCATGACCCGCCTTGCCGACCAGCTCGCTGCGCTGGCGCGCCGGCACGGCGCCGGTCTTGCGGTGACCCCGTCGCGACGCACGGGCAGCGAGAACGAGGCCATCCTGCGCCAGCGCCTCGCTGGCTTGCCGGCTTATATTTGGGACGGCACGGGCGACAACCCGTATTTCGGCATACTGGGGCTTGCTGACGCCATCGTCGTCACCGAGGATTCGGTGTCGATGACCACGGAGGCGTGCGCCACCGGCAAGCCGGTCTACGTCGCGCAGCTCGAAGGCCGCTCGCGACGCCTCGGCGCATTCCACGACGGGCTGGTCGCCGACGGCATCACCCGGCCATTCACCGGCGCGTTGGAGACGTGGAGGTACACACCTCCGGATGACACCGCGCGCGCGGCTGCCGAGATCCGTCGGCGCTTCGGCTGGGACGGCGGTCCGGCCGCCGGGGTATAAGACCGGCGCGCGTGGCACAGGACGGACTCATGGCGCTCAAGATCGAAACGTTCAGCAACGCGAAGGGCGGCAACAGCTTCTTCAAGGCGATCGGTCACCCGCTCACGGCCGCGCCGACGCGCGCGCTGATCGACCGCCTCGCCGCGGCAGGGCCGGTCGCGGTCTATGACCCGCTCGGCATGGCTGAAAGCTTCGCGGCGATGCACGATCTGTCGCGCCTCAACATCGCCGGCGTCTACGTTCAAGACGTCGCCGCCATCGGCGCGAGCGTTCTTGGCCGCCCGGCGCAGCCGGTGATCGACCTCGCCGGCACCGCCGCAAAATCGGTGCTGGTCGCCGCATTCGACGCCGATCGGCTGGTCGCGCATGTCCGCCACCTGCTGCCGCCGGCTGCCGCGGTCGTCAGCCTCGATGCCATCCGCCTGCCGAAATCGTCCCTGACCAATCCGCGGAACTATCTCGACCCGCTGAACTTCGCGACGAATTTCGCCTTCATGCGCGATGCGGACGGCCGCCACACGCGCATCGTGACGGCGGATTACTGGACCGGCTATGGCGCGCC
>JACQDQ010000470.1 GCA_016201015.1 Pseudomonadota bacterium
CCGTCGCGCCGCGGCCATAGCGCGCGCGCAGGTCGGCGGCGCCTATCTCGAGATCGGCGTGGTCGCGCCCGGCGAGCACGATATCGGCTCCGGCGGCGGCGGCGCGCGCGAAGGCGCGTGCAATCGCCGAGGAGGCCCCCAGCACGACCCACATCTCGCCGCGGTCGCTCACGGCGCCGTACTCGTCGAGCGCGCCGGCTTGAGGTCGAGCCGGCGGGCCATGTTGGAGGTGAACCGCCCGGCCGGATCGACGCGGGCGAGCACGTCGAGAAAGCGCGGCAGTTTCGGATACATGGTGCGAAAATCCTCGGCCGACAGCAGGGCGTCCTTGGCGAGATAAACGCGGCCGCCGCGGTCGCGCACGATGTGCGTGAGCCGCCGCAGCACCTCCTCGACCCCCGACCGCCGCGGAAAGTCGAGGGCCAGCGTGTGCACGCGCATCGGGAACGACAGATGGCCGCGGCCCTCGCCGCCCAACGTCTTCAACACGGCGAGGAACGAAGCCTTGCGTGCGCGGCCGGTTTCCTCGAGCAGCGCGCGCAGGCCCTGCACCGATTCCGCCTCCGGCAGCACGCATTGAAATTGATAGAAGCCGCGCCGGCCGTAGATGCGGTTCCAGTTGCCGATCGCATCGAGCGGATAAAGAAAAGTCGAAAGCGGCCGCACGCGCTCGCGCCCTGCCGCCGATGCGCGGCGGAACCACACTTCATTGAACAGGCGCACGGTCAGCGAATTGAGCGCGAAGCCGGGGAAATCGACGGGTATGTTCGGCCCGCGCCTTTCCGGCGGGCGCTGTTCGGCCGGAACGCACTCGGCGGTCTCCAGAATACCCCGTCCGAGCGCGGCGCCTCTCGCCAAGCCGTCGATCCAACCCACCGAGAAGGTCGTGCTGTCGCGGACGCGCGCGAAGGCGGCGAGAAAATCGTCGAGATCCTTGACGCGCGTTTCCCTGACCGCGGCCTTCGGGCTGGCGCCGGGCAGCAGACGAAAGCACACGGCGCGGATCAGCCCGGTCAGCCCGATGCCGCCGATCGTCGCCGCGAACAGCTCCGAATCGTCATCCGGCGAGACGCGCTGAATCGTCCCGTCCGCCTGAATCAGCTCGATCCACCGCACATGGTCGCCGAAGCTGCCGTGGCGGTCGTGGTTCTTGCCGTGCACGTCATTGGCGACGGCGCCGCCGACCGTCGTCGCCGCCGTCCCGGGGCTTGCCGCCGCCATGAAACCGCGCGGCACGAAGGCGTCGAACAGGTCACGGAAGGTCACGCCCGGCTCGCAGACCACCTCGCCGGTTGCCGGATCGAAGGCGAGAATGCGGTCGAGCCGGCGCGTGAGGACGGTCGCGCCGCCGTCATTGAGCGCCGCGTCGCCATAGGATCGGCCGGCGGCGTAGGCGATGATGCCGCCAGCGTCGACGCCGTCCAGTACCGTTTCCAGCTCGCTCTGGCGTTCCGGGCGGCAGGCGCGCACGCGCGCGGTCGACGAGCGGCCCCAGCCGGTGAGTGCGATGTTCGTCCAGTTCATCGCCCGACCCTCAGCGATAGATGAGGGCGGCGAACGTGACCACCCAGCCGAGCAGGGTCAAGATCAGGAAGCGGTCGGTGAACGCGATGTCGGTGGGCGAGCCGGCGCGCTCCTCGACCAGCGTGATCTGCAGATAGCGCAACACGCCGCCGGCGACGAACGGCGTCGTCAGATAGAGCTTGTCGGTGCCCCAGCGCTGGATATTCGCGGCATCGGTCGTGTACATGACATAGGACACGAGCAGCGCACCGAGAACCATGGCGAGGCTCGCATCGATGAAGCGCAGATTGTAGCCGGCGAGGCTCGCCCGGTGCGACTGCGAGAGCATCTTGACGAGGTCGTCGCGGCGCTTGGCCAGCGCGAGGAACAGGGCGAGCAGGCCGGTACAGACGATGATCCATACGGTGGGAAAGACGCCGATCGCCAGCGCGCCGGCGACGACGCGCAGGACAAAGCCGGCGGCGATCAACAGCACGTCGAGGATCGCGATCTGTTTCAGCCAAAACGAATAAAGCAGGTTGAGTCCGAAATAGGCCAGCGCCGCCAGCGTGAAGTCGCCCGGCATGAAGGCGACGCTCAACACCGCGGCGATGAGCAGCAATATGGCGCCGAGCGCCAGGCCCGCGGCGGGGGCGACCTCGCCGGAAGCCAAGGGGCGGTGCCGCTTCTCCGGGTGCTCGCGGTCGGCCGCGCGATCGCAGTAGTCGTTCAGCACGTAGACCGCGCTCGAGACGAAGCAGAAGGCGACCACGGCGAGGGCCGCGCGCGCGACATGAACCGGGTCGATCGCGGCGGGGGTGAAAAACAGCGGCGCCGCGACGAACGCATTCTTGGCCCATTGGCGCGGCCGCGCCAGGCGGATCAACGGAGACAGCGCCATCAGTAACGGCTGGAGACGTAAGGAATTGGCGAAGGCATGGGGCAGATGTTACAGACAAGGCGTGGTTAAAAACAGATGGCCCATCGCTCCCGGGAATAACGGCCGGCCCTCGCCCGTCGTTCCCGGGGCCCTGATCTTGGCATAGAACCCCTAGTGCGATTGGAACGGACGGATGGCGCCGTGCGGGACGGTTCGACCATGAACGATGTCGCGACTGCCGGCAACGAGGATCGGCGCGACGCCGCGCTGCGCGCGCTCGCCATCGTCGTCGGGCTGGCATTGCTGCTTCTCGTGTTCCGTCCGGCGGCGCATGTCTATGACATGCCGCTGACCGAGGACGGCTACTATTCGCTCACCGTCGCCCGCAACCTCGCCGCCGGCCACAGCCTCACCATCGACGGCACGACGCTGACCAACGGCTTCCAGCCGCTGTTCACCCTGGTCGAGGCGCTTGCCTTCGTCCTCGGGCACGGCGACGAAATTCTGGCCATGCGGCTGGTCATGGCGTTTTCCTGGCTTTTCCATTTGCTCGGCGCTTTGTGCGTCGGGCTCATCGCGCGCGACGCCTGGCCGGCCGCGGCGGGCGGGCGCGAACGGCGACTGCGGCTCTGGCTCGCCGTATTCCTCTATCTCGCGGCGCCGCTTCTGCTCAACCACGCCTATAACGGGCTCGAGACTGGCTGCGTCCTGTTCTTCTATGCGCTGGCCTGGCGTTGGGTTCAGTCGGGTCGCGACCGCGATTGGCTCGGCCTCGCCGCCTTCGGCCTGATCATCGGCCTGTTGGTGCTGACGCGCATCGATGCGGCCTTCCTCGCGCTCGTCCTGGGCCTGAACGAGCTGCGGCGGTCATGGCGCGGCGGCCTCGTCTACACCCTGGCGCGCGGCGCGACGCTCGGTGGCACGGCTTTTCTCGTCTCCGCGCCCTGGTGGATTTACAACGCCGTCTATTTCGGCTCGCCGATGCCGACCAGCGGCGCCGCGCAGCAGGAATGGGCGTTGGAGTGGCTGCGCTTCGAGTTCGCCGAATGGGCGCTGCGCATCGTCGCCATGCCCTGGCTGTTCGCCGGCGCGCACGAAACCGTCATAGCGGTCGACATCCCCTGGCCGCTCGGACCCGCCGGTTACATGACCGTCTCGGCCACCGGCACCGTCCGGTTCCTGTTGCTGCTGGCCGGTGCTGTATGGGCCTGGCGCGTCTTTCGCGGTGGCCGGTTCGGCGCCGAACTGGCCGCGGCGACGCCGGAGATCGCGGCGCAGGCGCGCCGTAGCTGCGAATTCGCCGCCTGCCTGGCGTTGGCGCTCGTCGGCCTCGTCGCTTTCTACGTGCTCTCTTTCGTCGCCTACTGGTTCTACTACCGCTATCTGGCGCCGGCCGCGCTGTTCGCCTTCGTCGTCGTGCCGATCGTCGGTGCCCGCCTCCTCGCCACCGCAACCTCGCCCGCGGTCCGCAGCGGTCTGTTGGGCCTTGCGGCGGTGCTCGTGGCGCATATCGTCGTGCTCGTGCTGCTCGCGCGCAACGGAACCGGCCTTGGCGGCAACACCGTCTACCATGACCAGGTCGCGCTGGTACGCGCGCACGTCCCCGATGCCGACTACGTGGCCGCCGGGCAGTCGGGCACGCTTGGGTTTTTCCGCGCTCGCGTCGTCAACATGGACGGCAAGGTGAACCGCGCCGCCCTCGCCTATCAGGACCACATGTGGGTGTACTTGCGCCAACACGGCATCAGATGGTTCGCCGATTGGCCTTACTACGCCGAGAAATATCTCGGCCCCTCGCCCGCGGCAAACGGCTGGCGCTTCGTCGCCGAACGCAATTACTTCCATCTCTATGAATACGTCGGTACCGACGCCAAGCCACAGTGAACGGCCGCCCCATCTGCGCCGCGCGTTGGGCCTGTGGCGCCTCGTCCTCTACGGGCTGGGCGTCATCATCGGCGCCGGCATCTATGTCCTGATCGGCACCGTCGTCGCCACGGCCGGGATGGCGGCGCCGCTGTCGTTTCTCGCCGCCGGCATCCTCGCCGCCCTAGTCGGCCTCTGCTACGCCGAGCTTGGCGCCCGCTTTCCCGAGGCCGCCGGCGCCGCGGCATATGTCAAGCACGGTTTCGGCTCCGATCGCTTGTCCCAGCTTACCGGTCTCGCCGTGGCCGCCGTCGCGGTGGTGGGAGCGGCGTCGATCGCCCATGGCTGTATCGGCTACGCGCAGCGCTTGGTCGATCTCCCCGGCACGTCGATCGCCGGCGGCATCGTGCTGTGCTTCACCGCGGTGGCCTGCCTGCGCGTCGGCGAAAGCGTCGGCGCCGCCGCGGTGCTCGCGGCGCTCGAGGTGGCCGGCCTGCTCGTTCTGATCGTGCTCGGGACGCCGGCGCTGTCGGCGCTGCCGGCACGGGTGGACGAGCTGATCCCGGCGGATTGGTCCGCCTGGCATGGCGTCGCCGCCGGCGCCTTCCTCGCCTTCTTCGCCTTCATCGGCTTCGAG
>JACQDQ010000471.1 GCA_016201015.1 Pseudomonadota bacterium
CGCGGCTCCAGCGTACGCGCGATGTCGCGTTTGAGCGTCGTGACCGAGATGAATACTTGGGCCAGGCGCTTCGCCGCCATCGGCGCCAGGATGTCGATGTCGCGCACAACCAGCGCCGATTTGGTGACGATGGTCAGTGGGTGATTGAAGGCCGCAAGCTTCTGCAGGATCTGCCGCGTGATCTCCAGTCGGCGCTCGACAGGCTGATAGGGGTCGGTGTTGCTGCCGAGTGCGATCGGCGTCGGCCGGTAGCCGGGCCGGCGCAACTCGGCATCGAGCAGGTGCGCGGCCTCGGGTTTGGCGAAGATCTTCGTCTCGAAGTCGAGGCCGGAGGAGAGCCCGAGATAGGCGTGGCTCGGCCGCGCATAACAATAGACGCAGCCATGCTCGCAGCCGCGATAGGGATTGATCGAATGGTCGAACGGTATATCCGGCGAATCGTTGGTGGCGATGATGCTGCGCGTGGCGTCGATACCGACCGTGGTAGCGAGCGGCGGCAGTTCGTCTTCATCGACATTGGTGCTCGCCCAGCCATCGTCGAGCGTCACGCGGCGCTGGGTCTCGAAGCGCCCGTCTGGGTTGGCGATAGCGCCACGTCCCTTCCGCGCGCGGTCCGGCAGGCGGTTGTCGGTGAGCGGATCGACCATAAGCACAGCCTAATCCACCAGATAGAACATTTCAAGAACATCGATTACTGATGTCGCACGGCGGTGCAGCGTGACTTGACATCCCGATCGGATCGATTAATATTCAACCAATAAGTTGAATTACTATGTCTATGACAGCGCAACTTAATTTGGACGACACCTTGGCGGCGCTGGCCGATCCGACGCGCCGGGCGATCCTGCAACGCCTGTCCGAGGGCGAAGCGCGCGTCACCGATCTTGCGCAACCTTTCGCCATGTCGCTCAACGCGGTCTCGAAACACATCCGCGTGCTGGAGCGCGCATGTCTGGTGCGGCGCCGGCGGGCGGGCCGGGAACATCTCCTCTCCTTCAATCATCAACCGCTCGACGAGGCCGTGACCTGGATCGAGGCGCAGCGTGCATTGTGGACCGCCCGGCTGGGCGCCCTCGACGCTCTGCTGCAGGCAGAGGATCGCGTGGCCTCGCCATCTGCCGAGACGAAAGGACCAGCCCGATGAACACTGAATCGCTTGTCCCGGTGCGAGTCATGCGCCGCTTCAGCGCGTCGCCGGAGCGTGTCTTCGACGCCTGGCTTGATCCCGCGAAGGCCGGCAAATGGTTGTTCGCGACCGCGTCGGGCCAAATGGTGCGTGTCGCGATCGACGCACGCGTCGGCGGTTCGTTTGCCTTCGTCGATCGACGAAATGGCGAGGACATCGAGCATGTCGGCGAGTATCTCGAGATCGACCGGCCGCGCCGCTTGGTGTTCACCTTCCGGGTGCCGAAATTCTCATCGGCGAGCACGCGCGTCACCGTCGACATCGTTGCGTTGGGTGCTGGCTGCGAGCTCACCCTAATCCACGAGGGCGTGCTGCCCGACTATGCGAGCCGCGCCGAGGCCGGCTGGACCGGAATTCTCAACGGGCTTGCCGCCACGCTGGCTTAGCGTTCAGTGTGGCGACCTCGGGGATGGTGGGCGGAAGGCGGCAGTCTCAGCCACGCGCCCCGAACAGGCGCGGAATCTAGTCGACCAGCTCTTTCCAGACACGGGCCATTTCGGCGTGATTTTCGGCGAACAGGGCGACCAGTTTCGGATCGAAATGCTTTTTGGGATCAATGCGATCATCGCCCTCGATGATGATCTTGCAGGCCTGTTCGTGGCTGAAGGCCGGCTTGTAGACGCGCGGCGAGCGGAGCGCGTCGTAGATGTCGGCCATCTGCACGATGCGGGCGCAGAGCGGGATGGCCTCGCCCTTGACGCCGTGCGGATAGCCGGTGCCGTCCCATTTTTCGTGGTGGTTGAGGGCAATCTCCGCCGCCATCTTGAGGCGGTCGGACTGGACCAGGATCTGATGGCCATAAACGGGATGACGATTCATCTCCGCCCATTCTTCCGGCAGCAGCTTGCCCCGCTTCTTCAACACCGCGGCATCGACGCTCATCTTGCAGATGTCGTGGAGCTGCGCCGAATAGCGTATCTCGTCGCAGAATTCCTGCGGCAGACCGAGCTTGCCCGCGAGCACGTAGCTGTATTCGTTGACCCTCACGATGTGGTTGCCGGTGTCCTCGTCGTGCAATTCGGCGGCGCGGGCGAGCAGACGAATCGACAGCTGGAATGCCTCTTCGGTCTGATCCTTGAGCGCGGCGATCTGGTGGCGCTGTCGGGCAAGCAACCGGCTCCGCTGCTTGAGGCCGACATTCTGCTCGGTGATGCGCTCAATCATGTCGGCGCGCTCGATGACGCCGCCGACGATATGATTGAAAGGCAGGACGAGATCGGCCTGCTGCTCGGTGAACGGCGTGATCGCCTTGTTCGCCGCACCCCGGCGATTGATGAGCTGCACGACGCCGATCACTTGACCCGCATAGTTCTTAAGCGCGAAGCACATGATCGACTTCGAGCGGAAGCCGGAGGAGCGATCGGCTGCCCGATTGAAGGTGTAAGGGCGGCCGGACGGGATCTCGTAGACATCGTCGATCAGCACGGTCTTGCCGGTATCGGCAACGTAGCCGGCGATCGAGCTGCGATCGACCGGCAGCGTCAGCGCCTTCTCCTCGATCTTGACCACGTCGTTCTGCAGGCTGGCGACTTCCAGCCACTTGCCGCGGCCTTTGTGACGCAGGATGAAGATCGAACCGGCCTCGGCGCCTGTAAGTGTGCGACTCTTGAGCAGCACGCGCTGGAGCAGGTCGCGGACCGCGGGTTGCGGTGCGGCCTCGATGAATTCCAGAAACTCGGCGAGAGCGCTCATGAACCTTCTTCGTCGCGTGATGCCGCGAGACGGCGGTGGACGCGGTCAAACCAGAATCGAAAAATAATGATACAATCGAATTTCGTTCAAAAAGTAAACGGTTCGGGACCGAGCCAATCCTGACGTATTTCCGAAATAGTTAACGGATCGAGAGCGGTATCGATCGCGCGGTGGGCTTGGCTTGCTGCGCGTGGGGCCAGCCGCGCGATCGCATCTTGGGCGCGAAACCGCGCGAATGCCAGAGTGGTGCGCAGCCAGGTCAGCCGCCGGGCGGGGAGAAGCCACGGCAGCATCCCGTCTTTCGCCCAGTCGCCACGATGGACGAAGTAGGCGCGGTAGAAGCCGCGGACATCGTCGCGGCTCAGGCGCACCGCGACATCGGCGTCCCACAGCAAGGCCGGCAGTGACGTGGCATGCGCGAGATCGATGGCCGGCGCGCCATAGAGCATCTTTTCGAGATCGAGGAACACCGCATGCCGATCACCGCTGATCAGGAAATTGCCCGGATGTGCGTCGGTAACGACGAGGTTGCACCCCATCCGCAGGGGCCCTGCCGTGTTTGCCGCAATGTATTGCCGGGCCCAGCTCAGCTCCTCCTCGATCTGCGGCAATGCCGCCCCAGCAAGCCGCGCGCCGGCGAGGAACGGCACGTCGCCTTCCAAGGCTGTGAGGGTGGCGGCAAACGCGTCGGCCGGGTCGCGCAGCGGCGGGCGTTCGCTTGGTGCCGGCACCGGCACCGAGTGAATGGCGGCGAGTGCCGCGGCGAGCAGTGCGAGCTCTGCCGGCAGCTTGGGCGGGCGACCGATAATCTCGTCGACCACTAGCACGCCAAACGGCAGGCCGAGCGACGGAGCGAGCGTTGCCTGCAGCCGCGGCGTGTGGCCGCTCGCGGCAGCGCGCCGGAAACCGGCGGCTTGCGCGGCCAGAGCCGTGGCCGGGTCGCCATCGGCCGCCAGCGGTATGCGCGCGATCGTCCTCCGTGCGCCGATTCGCCAATGGGCATGCGTCAAGCCCTTTTGCGGCAACGAAGTGAGCTCGGCGACCTCGACATCGGCGAATCCGGGCAGCGCGTGCAGCGCGTGCGCCAGGGCGGCCGGTTCGGGCGGAGGCGAGCGAAACGGTTGGTCCAGCATCGCAGGTCTTGCCGTATCTGTCCGTTGTACGAGAGCTTATAACGTAGTTACGCATGCACAGCATCATCATCCCGACGCTCAACGCGGCTGCGTGCATCGGCGGCACGCTGGCCGTGCTTGGCGAGGCGGACGGCCGTCTCGCGCGCGAGCTCATCGTCAGCGATGGCGGTTCGACCGACGCGACACGCGATATTGCGCGGTCCGCTGGAGCGCTTGTGGTCGAGGCGCCACGCGGCAGGGGAAGCCAGCTTGCCGCCGGCGCCGCCGCGGCGCGCGGCGACTGGCTGCTGTTCCTCCACGCCGACACGCGGCCAGGGCCGGGCTGGGCGGCCGTCGTCGACGCCTTCCGCGCAGAATCGGAAAACGCGACCAAGGCCGCTTATTTTCGTTTCGTGGTCGACGACAACAGCCGCGCCGCGCGACGGCTGGAGGCGATGGTCGCATTACGCTGCCGTCTCTTCGCGCTGCCCTTCGGTGACCAGGGCCTGCTGATCGCCGGCGCCACCTATCGGGCACTCGGCGGCTTCAAACCGCTGCCGCTGATGGAGGACGTCGATATCGTTCGCCGTCTGGGCCGGCGGCGGCTCGTGGCACTCGACCACCCGGCGGTCACCTCGGCGGAGCGCTACCGCCGCGATGGCTGGCTCCGGCGGCCGGCGCGTAACCTGGCATGCCTCGGTCTCTATTTCATCGGCTTCGATCCGGCGCGCATCGCGCGACTCTACGGATGAGGCGACGCCGGCTCGTCATATTCGCCAAGGCGCCGCTGCTCGGCCGCGTGAAGAGCCGGTTGGCCCGCGGCATCGGGGCGGGCGCAGCGTTGCGCTTCTACCGCCAGACGCTGGCGGCCCTGGCGCGGCGCCTCGGTCGCGACCGGCGCTGGCGTACCGTGCTTGCCGTGACGCCGGATCGTCTGCTCCGCCGCGGGCGCCTGTGGCCCGGCGGTCTGCAACGCCGCCGCCAGGGAGTGGGCGATCTCGGCGCACGCATGGGTCGTGCCTTTCGCGACGTTCCACAGGGACCGGTGATCATCATCGGCGCCGATATTCCCGACATCACGGTGGGCGAGATCGCGCGTGCCTTTCGCGCGCTCGGGTCGGCCGATGCCGTGTTCGGGCCGGCGCGCGACGGCGGCTACTGGCTCGTCGGCCTGCGTCGCGGCCCCGTCCTGCCGGACATGTTCGCGAATGTCCGGTGGTCGACCGATGAGGCGCTCGACGACACGCTCGGCAATCTGCGCCAGCGCCGCGTCGCGTTGGTGGCGACGCTCGACGACATTGATGAGGTGGAGGATTGGCGCGGCTGGCGCGCGCGGCGGCGCGCTCGCCGCTGACCCGTGATCGCGTGGTCAGGCCGGCGTCTTTGGCTTGGTCTTGAGATGCTCCAGCAGCCGCGGCATCAACTCCACCAGGTTGCACGGCCGAAAACGGCTGTCGAGCTGCCAGCGTAGGATTTCTTCCCAGCCGTCACGGCAGGCGCCGGGCGATCCCGGCAGGGCGAAAAGATAGGTGCCTCCGGCGACGCCGCCGATCGCCCGGCTTTGGATGGTCGAAGTGCCGATCTTCTGATAGCTCAGCATGCGGAACAGCTCGCCGAAGCCGGCAATCTCTTTTTCGAAGACGGACGCGAAGGCTTCCGGCGTCACGTCGCGGCCGGTGACGCCGGTGCCGCCGGTGGAGATCACCACATCGATGTCCTGATCGGTGATCCACGCCCAGAGCTGGCGGACGATTTCTTCCTTCTCGTCACGCACGATCTTGCGTGCGATCACCTTATGCCCGGCCTTCTCGATCAACTCGACCAAAATGCTGCCGGACTTGTCGGTGGCGATATCGCGCGTATCGGAGACGGTCAGAACTGCGACGTGGACCGGCAAGAAAACGCGCGTTTCGTCAATTCCTGGCATCGAGTGCAAGCCCTTTGACGTAGCCGTCCGAGATATAGGTCGGCCACTTGCCGGCGGCCACCTCGTCCAGCGAGGGCGTCGGCTGACCCAGCCGCAGCGAGTACATCCAATAATTATACAATACGCGGCTGATGAAATAGCGTGTCTCAGGCGACGGCAAGCTCTCGATGAACAGCAACGCGTCATCGCCGGTCTCGCCGCGCGTATCCTGCTTCTGCTGCCAGCGCGCGAGATTCCCGGGGCCGCCATTGTAGGCGGCGGCAAGGCGGATGAGGTCTCCTTGAACGATTTCGTTGTCCAAGAGATGCTTGATATAGCGTTGGCCGAGCGTGACGTTGAACTCCGGGTCGAACAGCCCGTCCGCGCGGCCGCGGAACGTCTTGCCGTCCATCAAGGCTGCGGTCGCCGGCATCAGTTGCATCAGTCCGCGTGCACCGGCCGAGCTTACGGCACGCGGATTGAAGGCCGATTCCTGACGCATGAAGGCGAAAATGAGAGCGGGATCGATCTCGAAGCCGCCAATCGGCCGCCACCGCGGAATTGGATAGAGGGCGCCGTCGTGCCGCCGGCCGTCGAGATCGAGCAGCTCGCGGCCGAGCTTCATCGACAAGCCGGGCATATTCGCGCGCATCGCGACCGCCAGCAGCAGCCGTGTCAGACCCGGGCTGCCCGTGGCGTAGAGGCGACGCAGTTCGAATTCCGCTTTGGCTTCTTCGCCAACCTGAATCAGCGCCAGGGCGCGCGCTCCGGCGCCGGTCCGCATGAGGCGGGCCACATCGGACTCGGCGAGGACGGGGGCACTCCAATTGAACGGCGGCGCCTTGTCGAGGGCGCGGCTGGCAAGCAGGCCGTAGAACGTCCGCGGGTGCTCGGCTGCCAGCCCGAACCAGTAATTGACGATGGCGAATCGACGGGTGCGCGAGTGGACGCGTGCCGCCCAGAAGGCGCCGGCGGCAATGTCCCAGGGCTGGCCGTTCGGGGTTTGGGCCAGCGCCTCGAAGAACGGCGCCGCCCGCTTGAACTGCTCCATACGAAACAGGGCGAGGCCGGCAATCCAATTGGCCTTTGGCACGACCTGGCCGGACCGGCGCGCCGCCTCGCTCGCTAACTCAAGCGCCTTGCGATCCTGGCCATGGGTGAAATAGCCCGCTGCGATCGTCGCCTTGAGATGGTCGTACTCGGCGGCATTCAGCAATCGTGCCGTTTCGCGGCTATAGAGCAGTAACTCGGCGCCGGCGAGATCGCCACCGCGCAGCTTGGCTCGCACCTGACCCTTGATGCCGATCGCGCGGCCGTAACCTTCATCGGCAATCGAGCGGCCGGTCGGCGGTGCAGGTTCGAGCGGCGGCGCCAGGTCCTCGGCTTCCCATATGGCGGCAGGCGCTTCGCCGATCGGCTTGCGCAACGGCGCGGCGCCCTTCGGCGCCCTGCGTTGGGCCAATCGATAGATGGCTGGCGCATCCGGATGGTCGGCGTAGGCACTGAGCCAGGCCGCCAGTTCGCCATAGGTCGACCTGAAGGTCAGAGAGTAGACATAGCGATCGGCCAGCACATAACCGAGCAGCTGGCGATCATGCAGACGGGATATCTCGCGGTCGGCTGCAGTCCATTCGTCGCGCCGCTGCAACTGAAAGATTTGGCGGTAAAGAAGCGCATCGGCAGCGGATAACGGGCTTGGCAGAACCGTAGACCGGTCCGGCGTCAGGTCGCCGCGCGGCAGGGCCGCCGTTTCGAACTGAGCCGCGGCCTGCGCCGACGGCAACAGAAACATCGCGAGCGCCAATCCGGCCGCACGCCCACGACGGCCGCCCGCGCGGCCCATTCTCAAGTTATGGCAAATATTCCCATGTGCGAATCCCATGCGTAGTGCCTTGATAGGTGAGGAACCAACGCCAGGGCAAGCGAAAATTTCAGAAACAACAAAGCAAACTGTGGATAAATCTATATCTATAGTTATTTATTGACGACTATATACCAATTTTGATTTTGTTCTTAATAGATAATAAATCTCTCCAAGATTCTCTCTTTTGCGAAGGAGACCGTAATAAATAGGCCGGGTGAAATGTTGCCAATACTGGGACCGGGCGCGATAGGCCGGGGCTAGCGTAGCTGAGCCAGCGGCCGCGCAACTTCATGATGCCTTCGGTGGTGCCGAGCAGCGTGCGGGCGGCGGTCGCGCCGAGCAGGACCAGCAGAGCCGGATCGACGAGTTCGATATGGCGTTCGACGAAGGGCAGGCAGAGGGCGATCTCGGCCGAGGTCGGGGCACGATTGCCGGGCGGACGCCACGGCAGGATGTTGGTGATGTAGATCTTACTGCGATCGAGGCCGATCCACGCCAGCATGCGATCGAGGAGTTGGCCGCTAACCCCCACAAAAGGCTTGCCTAAACGGTCCTCATCGGCGCCGGGAGCCTCCCCCACCAGCATGATCCGCGCCTGCGGCGTGCCGTCGGCGAACACCAGGTTCGTGGCGGTTGTCTTAAGCGCGCAGCCGTCGAAGGCGGCGATGGCCGCCTGCAACTCGGCGAGCGTTCGTGCCGCAGCAGCGAGTGTCCGGGCGCTTTGAGCGGCGGACAGTGCCGCCGGGCGCGGGGGCGGCGATGCGCCGTCCGGCAATGGCGGTCGCCCCGGCTCACGCCGCGGCGCCGAAATCACCTGTGGGAAGGCGGCAATTGCGCCCAAACGGTCGAATGTGGCGTCGCCGATCGCTTCATCCGCACCCATGTCGATCAGCCACCGCAGGGCGGCAAACTGATCGGCAGGACTCGCCGGACGACTCGTCATGGCGGCAAATTAGCATGCCGACGCCCGGCGGCAAACCGGCGGCGAGCGGCCTCCGGCTGCCTGTCATGCTTAAAATGTCACGACATTCCGTGGTGTTGCTGCATGTCGCGGCGGCCTAAGAATAAGGTATAAGACCCGGCGAATAGGGATGGGGACGACACCATGGCGCGCGAGCGGATGGAATTCGATGTCGTGATCGTCGGCGCCGGTCCATCGGGTCTGGCCGCGGCGATCCGTTTTCGCCAGCTATGTGCCGAGCACGGCAAGGAATTGAGCGTCTGCGTCGTCGAGAAGGGCTCGGAGGTCGGCGCTCATATCCTGTCTGGCGCCGTCATCGAGCCGCGAGCCCTTAACGAACTCATCCCGGATTGGCTGGGCAGAGACGCGCCGCTGGTCACCCCAGCGACCGAGGACCGCTTCCTGATGTTGACCGCCCGCCGGGCCATCCGGCTGCCGACGCCGCCGCAGATGAATAACCATGGCAACTACATCGCCAGCTTAGGCAACCTCTGCCGCTGGCTCGCCAAGCAGGCGGAAACGCTGGGCGTCGAGATCTATCCTGGATTTGCCGCGGCCGAGATGCTTTACGGCGAGGACGGTCGCGTCGGCGGCGTGGCGACCGGCGACATGGGCATCGGCAAGGACGGTGCGCCGACCGCCAACCATCAGCCGGGCGTGGAGCTACATGCTCGGCAAACCCTGTTCGCCGAAGGCTGTCGCGGCTCGCTCAGCAAGACGCTGATGGCGCGATTTAGTCTCGGCGATGGCGCCGATCCGCAGACCTACGGCATCGGCCTCAAGGAGCTGTGGGAGGTGGAGCCGGCCAAGCACCGGCCGGGCTTGGTCGTGCATTCGGTCGGCTGGCCGCTCGACTGGCGGACCTATGGCGGCTCATTCCTCTATCACCTGGAAAATCGCCAAGTCGCCGTCGGCTTCGTGATCGGCCTTGACTATCGCAACCCCTATCTCAATCCATTCGAGGAGTTCCAGCGGTTCAAGAGCCATCCGGCGATCCGCCCGACCCTCGAGGGCGGCCGGCGCATCGCCTATGGGGCGCGGGCTCTGAACGAAGGCGGGTTCCAGGCGATACCCAGGCTCACCTTCCCCGGCGGTGCCCTGATCGGCTGTGCCGCCGGCTTTCTCAACGTGCCGAAGATCAAGGGATCGCATTGCGCCATGAAGTCCGGGATGATCGCCGCCGAGGCAGCCTTTGCGGCACTTGCCAGCGACAACCCGCCGGCCGAGCTTGCCGACTATCCGGCGCGCCTTAAATCATCCTGGGTGTGGGACGAACTCCACCAGGTGCGCAACGTGCGGCCCGGATTCCGCTGGGGCCTGTGGCCGGGCTTGGGCTACGCCGCGCTCGACACCTACGTCCTGCGCGGCCGGGCGCCATGGACCCTGCATCACTACCCGGACCATACGGCGCTGCGGCGCAAGGAGGAGTGCGCGCAGATCGAATATCCGAAGCCGGATGGCAAGATCACCTTCGACTGCCTATCGTCGGTCTTTTTGTCCTCGACCAATCACGAGGAAAACCAGCCGGCGCACCTCAAGCTCAAGGATCCGACAGTACCGGTTGCGCACAATCTCGCCCTCTACGATGCCCCGGAACAGCGCTATTGTCCGGCCGGCGTCTACGAGATCATACGCGACGCGAGCGGCGGCAATCCGCGGCTGCAGATCAACGCCCAGAACTGCGTTCACTGTAAGACCTGCGACATCAAGGATCCGAAGCAGAACATCGACTGGGTGACGCCGGAGGGCGGCGGTGGGCCAAACTATCCCAATATGTAGGGCGACATGGCGCCATCGGGCGCGATTGGCTATTGTGGCAGAGAGGGGCTGGGCGGGGCAGCGTGGGAAAGACATGAACACAGTTTGGCGATTGGTGGGGGCGTTTGGGGTTGCGCTGGGACTTGCCGCCTGCGCCGGCCCGGAAACCGACGCGTCGTCATCCGCAGGCGACACGGGCATCAAGGCATCAGGAGTCGGCGCCTATCTGGCCGCACGGCACGCGGAACGCATTCGCGCCCAAAGGCCGGCGGCGCAATTCATGCTCGACGCGCTGCAAGAGAGCCCTGAAAACTTCGACCTGCTCAACCGCGCACATGTGCTGCTGATCACCGACGGCCGCTTCGGCGATGCCGTCGACATCGCCGAGCGCATATTGCGGATCAACGCGACCCACCCGCCGGCCAATCTTACGGTCGCGTTCGCGTCCGTTCAGAAGGGCGACTATGCCGCGGCGGAAACGCGGTTGCGGGGATTGGCTTACGTCGGCGTCAATCGCGTCGTGCTGCCGCTAATGCTCGCGTGGCTCAACGTCGCCCAGGTGCGCCCCGCGGCTGCGCTCAATGCCTTGCGCTCGCTCAACGAGGTCAGCGGTTTCCAGCCGTTCTACCACTACCACGCGGCGCTGATTGACGACCTGGTCGGCTGGACCGAGGAGGCCGCCGAGAGTTATCGCCGCGCCACGGACGTGGAGGGCGGTGCGCCGATCCGTCTGATCGAAGCCGCCGGCGAGTTTCTCGAGCGACAAGGCCGTCGCGAAGAAGCACGTGCAATTTACGCGCGGGTGCTTGAGCAGAGTCCGGATTCAATCGCGGCGGCTGTCGCACTGGCACGGACCATCGGCGGCGCGCCGCCGCCGCGCCAAGTGCAGGATGCGGTTACTGGCATCGCCGAAGCGCTCTTCAACATCGCCGGGGCGCTGCGGCAGGAAAACAACGGGCAACTCTCGCTGACCTATGCGCGCCTGGCCTTGGCGCTCAAGCCGGATCTGCCGGTGGCGATATTTCTGGTCGCCGATATCCTCGATCGCCAGGGGCAGACGCCGGAGGCGAACGCGATGTATGCGCGAATCGCGCCGGATACGTCGCTTGGATGGTCCGCACGGCTGCGGATTGCCGAGAACCTGCACACCATGGGAGACAGCAACGAGGCGATCCGCCGGCTTTCTGCCATGGCCAATGAACGGACGGATCGCATCGACGCCCTGCTGACGCTGGGTCAGCTCCTGCGCATCAAGGAGCGCTTTGTCGAAGCCGTGCAGACCTATGACCGCGCGGTTGGCCGTATTCCGGCAATCGAGCAGCGCTATTGGCCGCTGCTCTACGCCCGCGGCATTGCCCTGGAGCGGGCGAAGATGTGGCCGCGCGCCGAAGCCGATTTTCTCAAGGCGCTCGAGCTGCAGCCCGACCAGCCGGACGTGCTCAACTACCTCGCTTATAGCTGGGTGGATCAAGGCATGCACTTCGAACGTGCACGTCGGATGCTCGATCGGGCGGTCGAGCTCAGGCCGAACAGCGGCCAAATCGTCGACAGCCTCGGCTGGGTATTGTACCGGACGGGGAAGCACGAGGAGGCGGTCAGGATTCTCGAGCGTGCGGTGGAGCTGGTGCCGGAGGATCCGGTCATCCTCGGTCATCTCGGCGATGCTTATTGGCGGGTCGGTCGCATCAATGAAGCGCGTTTCCAATGGCGCCGCGCGCTCGGCAACAAACCTGAGCCGGATCAGCGTGCCGAGCTTGAGCGCAAGTTGCGGGATGGACTGAAGATTCCGGGTTCGGCCGCCAGCGGCGGCTGATGCGGCCGGCGACGCACGGGGTGGTCGAGGCGGCCCCGGCGAAAATCAATCTCTACCTTCATGTCGTGGGGCGGCGGCCGGACGGCTACCACCTGCTCGACTCTCTCGTCGCCTTTGCCGAGCACGGCGACGAGCTCCGCGCAACGGCCGCAGATGAGGTGACGCTCGCGCTCGACGGCCCGTTCGCGCCGGCACTGACGGCCGACGACGACAATCTCGTGCTACGCGCGGCGCGGGCCGTCGCCGCGACCTGGCGCGGCGCGGCGCTCACGCTGGTCAAGAATCTTCCGGTGGCTGCGGGGCTCGGCGGCGGTTCGGCCGATGCGGCGGCGGCGCTGCGTGCCCTGAAGGGGCTGTGGCGTGCGCCGATCGATGACGCGCACCTGCGCCAGATCGCGCTGCGACTCGGTGCCGACGTGCCTGTCTGTCTCGATGGCCGGACGGCTTTCATCGGCGGCATCGGCGAGGAGATCGCATCGGCGCCCCGCTTGCCGCCGGCCGGCCTTGTCTTGGTCAACCCCGGCAGGCCATCGCCGACGGCGCAAGTCTTCGCAGCGTTTCGCGGCAGCTTCTCGCGACAGGCGCGGTTCATGACGGTGCCACGCGATGCAGCGCATCTTGCCGCCCTGCTGCGGGCGGGGGGCAACGATCTGACCGCGGCGGCGCAATCACTCGTCCCCGAGATCGGCGATGCGCTGGCGGCGCTGGCGGCGAGCCCGGGCTGCCTTCTCGCCCGCATGTCGGGCAGCGGAGCGACCTGCTTCGGTCTTTACGACGACCGTGTCGCCGCGCAGCGTGCTGTAGGGTGGATCGCCGCGCGCGCCAAGGATTGGTGGGTCGTCGCCACCGCACTCCGGACCTAGTCGCGCCGCAACGCGGCGACCAGCGCGCGCGCCTGGGGAACGGCGACCGCCTGCAGCGCGCGAAAGCGCTCGAACAGAGCGGAGTAGTGCCGATGCCGCTCCGCATCAGGATCGAAGCTGCGCTCCACGCCGGTCATTGTCGCCTGCGCGGCAGCAAGGTCGGCAAAGTCGCCGATCGCGACGAAGGCGAGCGCTGCCGCACCGACCAAGCCAGGCTCCGGCGACGCTGCCCGCCGTAGCGGCCGGCCGAGCACATCCGCCTTGATCTGGCACCAGGGATCGTGCCGGGCGCCGCCGCCGGCGACGCGGATTTCGTCGATACGCGCGAGATCGCCGTCGGTGGCGCGGTCGAGCACGTCGCGCACGGCAAAGGCAATGCCTTCGAGCACGCTCCACAGCAGGTCGACCCGGCCATGCCGGGCCGTCAGCCCGAAGAACACCGCGCGTGCGTCCGGCTCCCAGATCGGCGCCCGCTCGCCGGAAAGATACGGCAGAAACAGAATGGCCTCGGGCTGCCGCGGCGTTCGCGCCAGATCGGCGAGCAGCGTATCGACCCGGTCCGCCGCATCCTTGGCGAAGGCGCGGGCGAACCAGGCGAGGCAATCGCCGCCCGACTGGCTCGGCCCGCCAATCTGCATGAGACCGTCGCTCCATGGCAGGGTAATGAGACCTGGGACCGCACGCGGCGTGCGCGTAAGGAAGCCTGAAACTTCCGAGGTGCCGCTGACATTGTAGGCGCGCTCGGGCGCGATGGCGCCGGCGCCGAGCGTGGCGCACCAGGTATCCATCGCGCCGACGATGACCGGCCGGTTGGCCAGACGGTCGAACGGCGGCGCGAGCGCGGCCTGCACCGGCCCCAATATCGCCTGCGGCGGCTGGATCGGCGGAACGAGATCGCCGGGAAGCGCCAGCGCATCGAGCCAGCCTTGGGCCAATTTGCCGGTCGCGGCCGAGAGCACGCCCGACCACGACAGCGCATCGCCGGCAGTGTGCCCCGTCAGACGGAATCCGATCAGATCCTTGGGGTGCAGCACATATCTGGCCCGCGCGAACGCCGCAGGCTCGTGCGTCTTGACCCACAGCAGACGGGCAAGCGGATGAAAGGCGTTGACCGGGCCATAGGCGGCGACGCCGGCGGCGTCGCGGGCCGCGGCGA
>JACQDQ010000491.1 GCA_016201015.1 Pseudomonadota bacterium
ACGAGCCGGAACTCAAGATCATCGACGTGTTCGTCTGCAAGCTGCGCAAGAAGCTGGCCGCCGCATGCGAAGGCGAAAATTACATCGAAACGGTATGGGGCCGCGGCTATGTGCTGCGCGATCCCACCGGAGCCGCCGCAGAGGAGAAGAGCAAGGAACGCCAGGTCGCCAACGCGTAGAGCAGGCGACGACGCTGAAACAAACCGGCCGGTTCCCCGAGGAACCGGCCGGTTTTGTCTGGGCCGTCGTGCAGTTGGACGGCGGTTCGGTTCGCGGCAGTCGTTCCTATGCGGTCGCCGCCTGACGGGCGGCGGCGGCATTGACCAGCGTATAGATTCCGCGTTGGCCCAGCAGCGGAACGAATTTCTCCGACACGCCGAGAACCGTTTCGGCACCGCCGAGATAGAGCATCCCGTCCGGAGCCAGCATCCGGGCGATGCGTGCTAGAACCGCCCCTTTGGTCGCCTGATCGAAATAGATGAGGACGTTGCGGCAAAACACGACGTCGAACTGACCAAGCGCCGAAGGATCGGTGAGCAAGTTGAAGTCGCGGAACTGCACCATGGCGCGCAGTTCGGGCACGATCTGCCACTTGTCGCCTTCCTGCTTGAAGTACTTGACGAGCATCTGGATGGGCAGGCCGCGCTGCGCCTCAAACTGGGTGTAGCAACCGGCCTTCGCACGATCGAGCGCGTCCTTCGAGATATCGGTAGCGACGATATCGAGCTTCCAGCCGGCGATCTTCGCCGCCTCTTCCTTCAGGATCATTCCGAGCGTATAGGGCTCCTGGCCGGTCGAGCACGCGGCGCTCCAGATACGGATCTGCCGGCGTGCCGCGCGCCCTTGAATCAGGTGCGGCAGAACCACCTGCCGGAACTGCTCGAACGGCTTGATGTCGCGGAAGAAGAACGACTCGTTGGTCATCATCGCATCGGTCGCTTCGCGCACCATATCGTCGTTCTTGGCCTGCCGTATCGCCGTGACCAGCTCGTCCAGCCCGGAGAAGCGCCATTTGCGCGCGATCGGCCCGAGACGACTTTCGATCAAGTAGGTCTTGTCCGGGCCGAGCACGAGCCCAGTGCGGTCCAGCAGGAACTTGCTGAGAAACGAGAAATCTTCCGGCTTCATGAGCTGCCCCGCAAGGCGAGCTTGGCGATGTGCGGGGCGAGCTCCGGCAGCGGCAGAACGGCGCTGCACACGCCCTTGGCCGCGGCGGCGCCAGGCATGCCCCAGACGACGCTTGTCGCTTCGTCTTGGGCAATGACGGTTCCCCCGGCCGCGGCGACGGCCTCGCCGCCCTTGGCGCCAGCGGAGCCCATGCCGGTGAGGATCACGCTGAGGCCCCGAGGCCCATAGACACTGGCGAGGCTCCGCAGCATCGGATCGACCGCGGGGCGGCAGTAGTTCTCGGGCGGTTCCTTGGTAACGCGAATGACGCGGGTGGCCCCGCCGGCCTCGGCCCGCATGTGGAAATCGCCGGGCGCCAGATAGATGCGCCCAGGCACGATGGTCTCCCCGTCCACCGCCTCGGCCGCCGGCCGCTTCGCCGCACGCGCTAGGTGCTCGGCGAGGATCGTCGTGAACGTCGCCGGCATATGCTGAGTGATCAGGATGGGCAGCTTCAACGCGGCCGGCAGTGCACCGAGCATGGCGAACAGGGCCTGCGGCCCGCCGGTCGAGCTGCCGATGGCAATCACCTCGGGCGGCAAGAGCGAAGGCGGCCGCAGCCGGATCGGGCCGACGCTCTGCCGCGCCGGTACCGGCCGCGGCGTCACGCGGCTGCGCAACCCGGTTCGCGGCCGCGATCGCCGCGCCGCACCGAGCGCCTTCACCTTCGTGACCAGCTCGCGTTTGAAATCGGCCGCCGTGCCGATCTTGCTCGCCGCTGTCGGCTTGGCGAGGTAGTCGGTCGCGCCCAACTCGAGCGCCTTGAAGCTGATCTGGGCGTTCTTCTGAGTAAGCGTCGAGGCCATGATGACCTTGATGTCCGGCTGCGCCGCGAGCAGCTTCGGCAGCGCGGTGAGGCCGTCCATCACCGGCATCTCGATGTCGAGCACGACGACGTCGACCTCGGTGCGCGTCAGCGCGGCGATCGCAAGCTGGCCGTTGCCGACCGATCCCACCACTTCGATCTCGGGATCGGAATCGAAGACCTGGCCGATGAGGCCGCGAATGACCGCGGAATCATCGACGATCAGCACGCGCACCGGCGAAAGCTCCGCAGACTCCGGCGGCGCCGTGGCGGCTTGCGAGGACGCCATCATAAAAGACCGACTTGTGCGAACTTCGCCTCGATGATCTCGCTGTCGAACGGCTTCATTATGTACTCGTTCGCCCCGGCGGCGATTGCCTCCTGAATATGGCTGAAGTCGTTCTCGGTGGTGCAAAAGACGACGACCGGCGAAGCGCCGCCGTTCATCGTCCGCAGCTTGCGCAGAAAGTCGATGCCGTTCATCACCGGCATGTTCCAATCGAGCAGGATGGCATCCGGCATCTTGCGCTGGCAGGCCTCCATGGCCTTCTGGCCGTCGGCCGCCTCCTCGATCGCAAATTTAAGACCTTCCAAGATCCGTCGCGCGACGATGCGGATGACCTTGGAATCGTCGACGATCAGGCACGTCTTCATATCTCTATCCTCCGTGGGGCCGTATGGCTCGCTGCCGACACGGCACCAACGAGTGTCAGGTCGCGGTCTCTAGGCCGCCTCGGCCCGCCGGAAGTCGAGCAGCCGTGTAACGTCGAGAACGACGAGCAGCTTGCCTTGCAGCCGGTAGATGCCGCCGGAAACGACCCGCCACCGCGGGTCCAGCGTCGACGGATTGCGCTCGAGCGTGTCGCCCGGCAGGCTCAGCACCTCGCCGACTGAGTCGACGATGAGGCTGTAAAGCTCGCCCAGATGGTCGACCACCACGTTCATGCCGCGGTTATTCTCCGGCCGCGCCGGTAGATCGAGGCAACGGCGAACGTCAATCGCGGTCACGATGCGGCCGCGCAGGTTGAGCGCGCCCGCCACTTCCGGCGGCGCGATCGGAATGCGCGTGATCCGCTGCGGCCCAAGCACGTCCTGAACCGTAAGGACAGGAATGCCGAACAGCTGGTCGGCCACGGTCATCGTCACGAAATCCTTCGCGTCGAGCGAGCCCGCGACGGTGGACGCCGATTTCGGCTGGATCTTGCCCTCGGTCATGCTGCGTTACTCCCATGCGCCGTCGTCTGAATGAGTGTCTGGAGAAGCGCGTCGCGATCGAGCTTGGCGACATAATCCGTGAATCCGGCCTTGCGACCGCGATCGAAGTCGCGCGGCGTCGCGTGCGACGACAGCGCGACGAGCGGCGTATCCTGCCAGCGGCTGCTCTTGCGAACGGCCTCGGCGAACTCGAACCCGCTCATGCCGGGCATCTCGATATCGCTGACGATGACGTCAAAATCGTGGCCGGCCTCGCACAGGCCGAGGGCCTGGTCGGCGCTTTCAGCCGTCGTCACCGCATAGCCCGCCGCCGACAGAAGCGGCGCCAGCAGGTTGCGGAAGAACGGACTGTCGTCGACCAGCAGCAGGCGCTTGCCCTTCTGCTCGTCCTCGCCGAACGCGGCGCCCTTGGCGCCGAACCAATCGCTGAACGCCTGGGTCAGGTAGTAGCCGGTATCGACGATGTCGGTCGACTTCCCGGCGACGACCGCCGTGCCGACATAGCCCGCCCGACCCGTCGTCAGCTCGATATTGAGGCGATCCTCGACGATATCGACGATTTCGTCGACCAGCAGGCCCATCGAGCGCTGGCTGTCGGCGAAGACGAGGATCGGCTGGCGGCGGTCGCGCTTGATCTCGTGGCTCATGTCCATGCCGACGAGCGGCATCAGGCGGCCGCGATACTGGATGACCGGCTTGCCATCGCTGAGCTCGATGGTCTTGCTGTCCACCTCTTCGAGTCGTGCAATGAGGGCAAGCGGAACCGCCTTCGGCGCCTCGCTGCCGGCGCGGAAGACTAGCAGCGCGACACGCTCGTGGCTCGCGCCAGCCTGCGCGCTCGCCGCTTCGGCGTGCGTGTCCTCGCTCGACGCCGCTTCGCCGGTTGCGGCGGCGATGCCGTTGGGATCGAGGATCATGATGACGCTGCCGTCGCCGAGGATCGTGTTGCCGGAGAACATCGACACATCGCGCAGGATCGGCGATACCGGCTTGACGACGATTTCCTCGGTGTCGAACACGCGATCGACCATGATGCCGAACGTGTTGGTGCCGACCTGAGTCACCACGATGAAGGCCTCGGTGAGAGCGTCGGTCTTGCGCTCGCCGAGCTTCAGCAGATTGCGCAAGCTGACCAACGGCAGCAACTCGTTGCGCAGGCGCAGAACCGGCGAATTGTTGATCCACTCGATCGTCGTTTCCGAGCCCGCCTGGGCCCGCACCAGCTCGAGGACGCTGATCTGCGGGATGGCGAAGCGCTCGCCCGCGCATTCGACGATGAGGGCCGAAACGATGGCGAGCGTCAGCGGAATCTTGATGACGAACGACGTCCCCTTGCCGGCCGCCGATTTAAGCTCGACGGTGCCGCCGATCTTTTCGATGTTGGTGCGCACGACATCCATGCCGACGCCGCGCCCCGACACGCTGGTGACCTGGGCCGCCGTCGAGAAGCCGGCCTTGAAAATGAACTGCTGGATCTGCTGATCCGACATGGTGGCGAGATCTGCCTCGCTCGCCAGGCCGTTGGCCAACGCCTTGGCCTTGATCTTGTCCACCGGCAGGCCGCGGCCGTCATCCGAAATCTGGATGACGATGTGGCCGCCCTCGTGGAAGGCGTCGAGCGCGATGCGGCCGACCTCGGCCTTGCCCGCTTTCTTGCGCTCGACCGGCGCTTCGAGGCCGTGATCGGCGCAGTTGCGCACGAGGTGGGTCAGCGGATCCTTGATCATCTCCAGGACCTGGCGGTCGAGCTCGGTCTCGGCGCCGTGCATTTGAAGATCGATCTTCTTGTTGAGCTCCAGCGAGAGATCGCGCACGAGTCGCGGCAGCTTGCCCCAGGCATTGCCGATCGGCTGCATGCGCGTCTTCATCACGCCTTCCTGCAGCTCGGACGTGATGTGGTTGAGGCGCTGCAGCGGCGCGGCGAATTCGCTATCCTTCTGGCTGCGTAGAATCTGCAGCAACTGGTTGCGGGTGAGCACCAGCTCGCTCACCATCGTCATCAAATTCTCGAGCAGGCTGACATTGACGCGGATGCTCTGGGCCGCGACGGCGGATTCCTTCGCTTCCTGAAGATCCTTTGGCGCCGGCTTCTCGGCCGACGTGACCGGCGCGGCGGCCTCAACGGCCGGCTCCTCGGCCGCGAGCGCGAGGCGCTCCACAGCGGCTTCGATCAGCGCGGGTTCCGGCTCGGGCGCGCTGTGCACGGGCCCCGCCGCCGTGATCGGCGCCGCGGCGGCGATCTCTACCTTCGACGCGGCCTTGGTTTCGACCGGCGCAGCAGCCGGCAGCGCCTTGCCTTCGGCGAACGCGTTGAGCGACGCCTTGAGATCGGCGTCGTCGCCCGCAGGCTCGGCTTCGGTCTGCTCGAGGGCGGACAGAATTGCCTTGAGGCTATCGAGCGATGCGAGAACCAGGCTCACCGCCTCCGGTGTGACCACGAGTTCGCCGTCGCGTACTTTGCCGAGCACGTTCTCGGCAGCATGCGCCAGCGTCTCAAGGCGCGGCAAGCCGAGGAATCCGCATGTGCCCTTGATCGTGTGCACAAGGCGAAAGATGTTGCCGAGAATTCCGGGATCGTTGGGATTTTGCTCGAGTTTGACCAGCTCTAGATCGAGAGCAGCCAAACTTTCGGTCGTCTCGGTCAAAAACTCGCGGAGGAGATCATCCATGATCGCATGTCCTGGGGGCCTGATTTGCACGCAAATCGCTGGTAACGGCCGCACTCAGGCCGCCTTCAACGAACCGCCCATAAACTCGCAAAAGAAGATTAAAGACGCGTGAATAGCCGCACAATTTGCGGCCGGCCGGCAGATTGGTACGATCAAATCCCGGCCGGAAGTTCGACCGAAACCTCCGGCGCGGGCGCCGATGGCGGCGACACCGCCAAAACGCCGCCCGTCTCCCGCACGATGCGTCCCATGAGATAGGCCGTCACGGTTCTAGGACTGAGGTCCTGGACGCGGCAGCCGTTGAGGGCCGCCCGCGTTTCGTCGGTGAGGCGCGCGCTGGGTCCCTCGGCCGTCGCGCGTAGCATGACCCGCCCCGGCGTCGTGACCACGCGCATGCGCACCGTGCCGCCGCGCGGCAGGGCCTCATGCGCGATCAACACGAGATTGAGGCCGAGCTTCAGCGTCACGTGGCCGGTGACCGATTGCCCGCCAAGCTCCCGCTCCGGCCAGTCGAGCGCGGTATGCGAGCCGTCGAACAACGGCGCCGCCAGCCGCCGCACCTCGTCCATACGGCTGTCGCCGCCCAGAGAGCCGCCGGTGCCGAACGCCGCGCGGAACACCTGCAGCTTTCGGCTCGCCTGCCGCGCCGAGCCATCGATAAGATTAATGACCTCGGGATCGCGGCCCGTGGCATCCTCGATCAGCAGCTCGGCGCCGTTCGCCACCGCGCCGACCGGGCCGACGAGATCGTGGCACAAGCGCGCGGCAAGCAGTTCAACCAAGCGGAGATCGTCGGACACGATGGCGCCCCCACCATCACCCATGGCAGGGAACGGTGTGGTTTTCAAGAGCGTTCTGCGCGGGGTAAGATGATCGTGGAGTTCCGCTCGTGACGCGACTCGTTCCAGGATTATTTGTCCGTCACCCTGGTCGGCCGGACTGGGGAACCGGTCAGGTGCAATCGGTCATCGGCGCGCGCGTGACCGTAAATTTTGAGAACGCGGGCAAGCTGCTGATCAACAGCGATGCGGTGACCCTCGAGACGATCGAGGATCCGTCGGTGCCGGGCAAGCCGCCCGACGGACGCCACGCGCCTTGATCGACGGAATGCCGCTCGCAATAAATGCCTGGGGTGCGAGCCCATCGATGACCGTCATCCGACCGCGTGCCCGGCTGCGAATCGCCATCGCCGCTGCTGCCGGAGTCAGCCTCAGCCTCATCATCCTGGCGCCGGCGCAAACCGGCGCCGCAGCCGGAGATCCGGCGCGTGGCGAGCAGATCTGGCGCAAATGCGTCAACTGCCACACGCTTGAGCCGGACGGCCGGCACCGCGTCGGGCCGCGGCTCTACGGCCTGTTCGGCCGCGTCGCCGGCAGCCTGCCCGACTACCGCTACTCCGAGGCCCTCAAGGCGTCCGGAATCATCTGGACGGAAACGACGCTCGACGCCTTCCTCAAAGACTCCGAGGGTTTCGTTCCGGGAACCAAGATGTATGGCGGCCTATCGCTCGATGCCGACCGCATGAATTTGATCGCCTTCCTCAAGCAGGCGACCACGCGCTGACCCCCGAAGGAAACTCAGCAAGACGGCCAAAGGCCTTGATTTCACGACGTATTCTGATAGAGTGACGATAGAAACAACGGCCGCGCGGCGCTGCTCAGCCGGTCGTCCAGAACCAGCAAGGGAGGAGTGGCCGTGAAAGCCCTTATTCTCGGCATCGCTGCGATGATCGTGCTTGCGGCCGGCTTCGGCTATTGGCTGGACGGCCAGCAAAAATCCGCAGCCGAACGCTACACGGCCGCCACCAGCGTCCGGCTCTAGGCCCGCCGGTCGCGCGCGCCGGCCGGCGCCGTCACATCCGCCACGGGCAGATCGGCTCGGCCAAGCCGACCTGCCCGCCTTATACCAACTGACCGAACTTGTGACTCGGGTTGGTGATTCACAAAGCGGAGCGGATGTG
>JACQDQ010000043.1 GCA_016201015.1 Pseudomonadota bacterium
TACACGGGCGCACGCGCGGTGCCGATCTTTCAAACGACGAGTTACGTGTTTGAAGATCCGGACGCGGCTGCCGCGTACTTCAATTTGCAAGAATATGGCAACACGTACTCGCGCATCATGAATCCGACCGTCGCGGTTTTTGAAGAGCGCGTCGCCAGTCTCGAGGGCGGCCGCGGCGCGGTGGCGGCAGCTTCGGGTCACGCGGCCCAGCTCCTCGCCTTTTTCTCCCTGATGGACCAAGGCGACGAGTTCGTCGCCAGCCGCAACCTCTATGGCGGCTCGGTCACCCAATTCACTCATTCCTTCAAGAAGTTCGGCTGGAAATGCCATTTCGTCGACCCGCAGGACCCGGAGAATTTCCGCAAGGCACTAACACCGAAATGCAAGGCGATCTTCCTTGAAACATTGGCCAATCCCGGCGGCATCGTCGTCGATCTCGAGCCGGTGGCGAAGATCGCCAAGCAGGCCGGGTTGCCGCTGATCGTCGACAACACCATGGCGACGCCCTATCTCTGCCGGCCGTTCGAGTGGGGCGCAGACATCGTCATCCACTCGTTGACCAAATTCCTGTCGGGCCATGGCACATCGATGGGCGGCGTGGTCGTCGAATCCGGCAAGTTCGACTGGGGCAAGGGCGGCAAGTTCCCGTCGATGACCGGGCCCGATCCCGCCTATCACGGTCTCAACTTCGCCGAGACCTTCGGCGACTTCGCCTACACGATGAAGACGCGCGCCGTCGCTCTGCGCGACCTCGGCCCCACCATGGCGCCGATGAACGCCTTCCTCATTCTTACCGGCATCGAGACCCTGCATCTGCGCATGGAGCGCCACATCGCCAATGCCCAGAAGGTGGCCGAATTCCTCGAAGGCCACCCAGCAGTGGCCTGGGTGTCCTATGCCGGCTTGAAGTCGAGCCCCTACCATAAGCTCGCCAAGAAATATCTGCCGAAAGGCGCCGGCTCGGTCTTCACCTTTGGCGTCAAGGGCGGCTACGAGGCCGGCATCAAAACGGTCGAGACCGTCGAGCTGTTCTCGCATCTCGCCAATATCGGCGACACGCGCTCGTTGATCATCCACCCCGCCTCGACCACGCATCGCCAGCTCACCGACGAGCAGCGGGTCAAGGCCGGCGCCGGACCCGACGTCGTCCGCCTGTCGGTCGGCATCGAAACGGCGGACGATCTTATCGCCGATCTCGACCAGGCGCTGCGCGCGGCGACGCCGAAGGCGGCGGTGAAAAAGAAGACGCGGCAGACCGCCTGATGCGCCCTCCGCGTGGCGTTGTCGCGGCGTGCAGGGCGGTCGCAACTCCGGCCACCGATGACCTACGGCGAGGCCTATCGGCGCCTGTTCCCAATGGTGACGGACGAGCTGACGTGAACAAACCTGAGGATGGAGATCGGAAATGACCCGCGTCGTGGATGAGGCAAAGCTGAAGGGCTACGGACGACCGAAGGGCCTGCCCTTCAACATCACCAAGATCGGCCACGTGGTGCTGAACTGCACTGACATGGACCGTTCGGTGCGCTTCTACACCGACGTGCTGGGTTTCAAGGTATCCGATGTCTATCCCAACGAGATGGTGCCCGGCGGGATGGTGTTCATGCGCTGCAACGCCGACCACCACGGCGTTGCGCTGGTCTCGACGGCCGACGCGCCGTCGCCGAACCGCGAGCTGCATCACCTCGCCTTCGAGGTGGGAACGCTCGACGAGGTGATCCGCGCCCGCGACCATCTGCGCGCCCACAAGGTGCAGATCGATTTCGAGGGCCGTCGCCGCGCCGGCGTGCAGATCGGCGTGGAATTCCGCGACCCCGACGGCCACCGGCTGGAGATCTTCTGGGGCCTCGACCAGGTCGGCAGCGACGGCCACGTGCGCCCGCCCGCCGAATGGAAGTGGGCGCATACGCTGAAGGACGCGATCGCCGACCCGGTCGCGGGACAGGACACGACGCTGCAGGACCCGTCGCTGCTGTCCAAAATATAGGGCCGCTATGCCTTACGCTGCGTAGGTCGAGAGCTCGATCTGCTTGCCGTCGGGATCGCGACAATAGACCGAACGAATCGGCCCCGTCGCGCCGCTGCGCGCGACCGGACCCAGCTCGAACGCCACGCCGATGCATTGAGATGCGCGACGACCGCCGCGGGCGGCTGGCGCACGATGAAACAGAGATCGGCCGAGCCCGGAATCGGCCTCGCCGCCTTCGGATCGATCGCGCGCCCGGCCTCGTGCAGGTTGATATTGGCGCGGCCGTAATGCAGCGCGACGCGGCCCTCGGGCCCGAAGCGTCGCGCCTACAGGCCGAGCACGCGCGTGTAGAAATCGAGCGTCGCCGCTAAGTCACGGACCGTAAGGACGAGATGGTCGAGGCGATCGATCGCGATCGCCAAGGCGCTATTCCGCCGGCGCGACCGCGGCCGCCGCGTGGCGCCGCTCGCCCGGCAGAAGGAGCCCAAGCCCCGCCACCAGCGCGGCCGCGGCGCCGAGAATTATGAACAGCCAGAAGAAGCCGCCGGCACGGTCGTGGATCAATGCGATCAGCGGCACCGCCATGGCGCTGACGCCGATCGCCAGCACGAACTTGGCGCCGTAGGCGGTGGCCCGCCACTTGCCCGGCGTGTAGAGGGCGAGCAGGCCGTTCTCCGACGGCAGGGCGCCGACGCTGAGGAACACCATCGAGATGGCGACGACGAGCAGTGGCCAACTCGTCAACGTCGCGGCAAGCAGCAACATCGGTGCCTGGATCGCAAAAGCGATAACGTAGATGTGCTTCATCGCAAAGCGGTCGGCGAGGCGCCCGCCGATATACTGGGCCGACGAGGCGAACAGATAAACGACGGTGACGAGCGAGCCGGCGCCGAGCGCGCTGGCGCCGATCTCATCGCTCATGCGTTCGGCGAACAGCTTGGGCAACACCACCGAGAATGCCTGGCCGATCAGGCCGACGCACATCATCGTCACCGACAGGACAAGAAAGGCGCGGATGGCGCTGCCGCGCGACGGCTCCGGCTGCGGGCTCAGATCTTTCTCAGTGTCGACGACATAGCCGAGCCGCCAGGCGATCAGCAGGGCGACGCCGAAGGCGAGGCAAGTGGCGCCGGGGATGAGGAACGCCGCGCGCCATGACCAGAAATCGGTGAGCGCGCCGGCGATCAGCGGCGCAATGGCGAGGCCGACGCCGCCATAGACGCCGTTGGTGCCGAGCGCCTCGCCGCGATTGACCGCGGTGCGCACCAGCCAGGCCATGCCCACCGGATGATAAATCGAGGCGAAGACGCCGATCAGCGCCAAGCCGAGGCCTATCTCCAAGGGTCCGCGGGCGAGTCCGGTCACAATGGTGGCGGCGCCGGTGCCGATGAAATAGACGACCATCATACCGACCATCGACCAGCGGTCGCCGAGCCAGCCGGCCGGCAGCGCGCCGACGCCGAACATGATGAGGCTGCCAAGCATCAGGGCGATCAGCTCGCCGTATGACATGCCCCATGGCCCCTCGAGCGCCAAGACGACGGTCGGATAAAGCATGGTCAGGATGTGCGAATAGGCATGGCCGATATTGGTGAAAGCCTGGGACAGCGCGGGCGAATGCTTGGTCATGTCACGCGGTGCTCTTTGTCCGTTTTGCGCCTGCGGTCCCGCCACCCTACGCGAATCATCGCCGCCTGCGCCTGCTTCGAATTCATGTTGCCATTGCGGGAGTTAACGAACAAGTGCCGGCCTCGCCGCGGCTCTATGCACCTGATGCAATCCTCAGCAGATACACTTAACCCAAGGCCGCCCACAAAAAGACGAGCGTTGCGGCGGCGCCCAGGGCGCTGCGTACGGCGTGAAGCCGGCCCCAGCTCGCGATCAGGCGGCGGCTCTCGGCGCCGGCGGCATCCGCGGGAACGGTGAAGAGCCGCTTGTTCGTCGGCATGATGACGACGAGCGTGTACGGCCAGTTGGCGAACAGCAGCGCCGCGCCGGCGAGCCAACGCCAATCGTGATTGGCGAAATACGCGATCGCGCCGAGCGCCGTGCCGATCATCGCCAGGCTCGCCTGCATGGCGAAGCCGCGCCGATAGCTCGGCTTCCACTGTGCCAGCAGCGGCCCATCCGCCAATTGCAGCCGCGCCGGCTGCTCGGCAGCGTTGATGTAGATCGCGGCGCCGGTGAACGAGGCCGCGATGACGAGGGCCAGCAGGCCGGCGATCATGTCAGATGCTGTGGACCAGCGCGCCGCCGCGCCTCTCCTTTGCGAGCCGGTCGAATTGGGCCCGGCCGCCGGCGAGGGCCGGCAGCGTCCCCGCGCAGGGCATCGTGCAGCCGCGCGGCGGCTTCAACCCTGGCAATCGCCGCCTCCACCAGCGCACAACCGATCTTGCGCGCCTCCTCAGCGCCGGCGGCGGTGATGTAGAGCAGGCGGAAGTCCATAAACATGATCTTACGCCTATTCGCTCTGCACGCCAATCGCCCTTGGCGAAGGCGCGCGCGTGCTCTAGATTAAGCCAACGCTAACGAAAAAGCGGCAGGGTTCATCCTCACCCATGTCGAGATCCGCCGAACTCATCCCCTTCCGTCCCCGCGGCTCCGAGCAGGCCACCGAGGAGCCCGCGCGCGCGCCGCGCGAGCGGCCGCGCGGCCTGCCGCCGGCGCCGGGCCAGCCGACCCGGACGCAGCACGTGTGGCTGGCGCGCGGTCTCGATCAGCCCGGCGGCAAGCTCCCGCTGTTCAATGTCGACGGCAGCCGCGTCGATCCGAAGACGATCCGCGCCTGCCTGGCCCAGGGCTGGGTGGCGCCGTGGTTCGACAATCCGCTGAAGCCGGGCTGGCTGGTCTGCCGCCTGACCGACGCCGGCCGCGCCATCCTCGCCGGCACGTGAACGCGGCGGTGCCGGCAACGCCGGCGGTCGGCGCACGCCTCATCGCCATCGGCTTTCTACCCTTCGCCGCCGGCTATTTCGTCAGCTATCTCTACCGCACCGTGAATGCGGTGATCGGCCCCAACCTGGCCGCCGAAGTGGGCTTGAGCGCCGCCGATCTCGGCGCGCTGACCAGCGCCTATTTCGCCGCCTTCGCCGCGATCCAGATTCCGCTCGGCATGCTGCTCGATCGCTTCGGCCCGCGGCGCGTCGAGAGCGCGTTGCTGCTGATTGCGGCGGCCGGCGCGCTGGTCTTTGCCGCGGCGCAAAGCGTCGCGATGCTCGTCATCGGCCGCGCGCTCATCGGCCTCGGCGTCGCCGCCTGCCTGATGGCCGGGTTCAAGGCCAACGTGCAGTTCTGGCCGAGGGAGCGCCTGTTGCTGATCAATGGCTGCCTGCTCGCCTGCGGCGGCGCCGGCGCGGCCGCGGCGACGCTGCCGGTCGAGTGGCTGCTCGGCTTCATCGATTGGCGCGGGGTGTTCGTGCTGCTCGCCGCCTGCACGCTGGTCGTCGCCGCCTACATCTTCTTTGTGGTGCCCGAACGCAGCCAGGCTACCGAAGATGGCTGGGCCGCGCAGCTCGACGGCATGACACGCGTCTTCCGTTCGGCGGCCTTCTGGCGCGTGGCGCCCCTGATGATGACGACGCAGGCCGCGTTTCTCGCCTATCAAGGGCTATGGGCCGGCCCATGGCTGCGCGACATCGGCCAGCTCGAGCGTGCCGACGTGGCGCTGGCGCTGTTCTTCATCTCCGCGTCGCTGGCGCCCGGCTTCTTCTTCGGCGGCGCCATCGCCGATCGGCTGACGCGCAGCGGCATCCGTGCGACGACGGTGATCGGCGCGCTGGTCGCCGGCTTTCTTGCGATACAGGCGGCGATCCTGGTCGACTTCGTGCCGAACCACACGCTGGCCTGGACCGCCTTCGCGCTGGTCGGCACCGGCAACTCGCTGTTCTTCGGCGCGCTGACGCAAAGCTTCCCGGCGGCGCTCGCCGGCCGCGTCAACACCGCGCTCAATCTTTGCATCTTCGTTGCCGCCTTCGCTGCGCAGGCCGGCATTGGCGCGATCGTCAACCTCTACCCGGCGACGGCCGCAGGTTTCGCGCCCGCCGGCCACCGCGCGGCGTTGCTCGTCGTGCTGGCGATCGAACTCGCCGCCTTCGTTTGGTTCGTGCTGCCGCGGCGGGCCTAGCCGGCCGGCGCCGCCAGGCTGGCGAAGGTCGCGCCTGAATCGGCGAGGCGCTTCAACAGCGCCGCCGGCTGCCACGGGTGGCCGTGCAGCGCGTGGAAGCGCTCGACATCGGCATAGATCGCCTTCAGGCCGACGCTGTCGGCGTAGAACATCGGGCCGCCGCGCCAGGCGGGGAAGCCGTAGCCGAAGCAATAGACGACGTCGATGTCGCTGGCGCGCAGGGCGATGCCCTCCTCGAGGATCTTCGCCCCCTCGTTGATCATCACGTAGAGGCAGCGCTTGAGAATCTCCTCGTCGCTCACCGGCCGGCGCTGGATGCCGCGGCGCGTCGCCTCCTCGCCGATCAGGGTTTCGATCGCCGGATCGGGGATCGGGCTGCGGCTGCCCTTCTCGTAGCGGTACCAGCCGCTGCCGCTTTTCAGGCCGAACCGTCCCTGGGCGCCGATATGATCGAGCAGATCCGAGATCCGCGCGCCCTTGGGCAGCGCCTGCGCGCGGCGGCGATAGATGAACTGGAAGACGTCGAGCCCGACCTGGTCGGCCATGGTGAACGGGCCCATGGCAAGGCCGAAATCGTAGAGCACGCGGTCGACCTGCTGCGTCGTCGCGCCTTCCTCGAGCAGGAACTCCGCCTGCTGCATATAGGGCAGGATCATGCGGTTGCCGACGAAGCCGTCGCAGACGCGGACCAGCACGCCGATCTTGCCGAGCTGGCGGCCGAGCTTCATCGCCGTGGCGACGACGTCGGGCGCCGTCGCCTTGCCGCGCACCACTTCGAGCAGGCGCATGACGTTGGCCGGGCTGAAGAAGTGGAGGCCGATGACGTCGGCCGGCCGGCCGGTCGTCGCGGCGATCTCGTCGACGTCGAGGGTCGAGGTGTTGGTGGCGAGGATGGCGCCCGGCTTGACCACGCCGTCGAGACGGCGGAAGACGTCCTTCTTCACGTCCATGTCCTCAAACACCGCCTCGACCACGACGTCGGCCTCGCGCACGGCGTCGAGCGCCAGCGAGCCGGTGATCAGCTTCATGCGCTCGTCCATCTGCGCCTGGGCGAGACGGCCGCGCGCCACCGATCCCGCGTAGTTGCGGCGCACGACGTCGAGGCCGCGGTCGAGCGCGGCCGGATTGGTCTCGACCACCGTCACCGGAATGCCGGCATTGGCGAAGCACATGGCGATGCCGCCGCCCATGGTGCCGGCGCCGACGATGCCGGCGCGGGCAATGGCGCGCACTGGCGCCTCGGCCGGCAGGTCGGGAATCTTGGCCGCCTCGCGCTCGGCGAAGAACATATGGCGCAGTCCCAGCGACTGCGGCGAGGCGAGGCATTCGAGGAACAGCTCGCGCTCGCGCTTCAGCCCCTCGTCGAACGGCAGCGTCACCGCCGCCTCGACCGCATCGACGATCTTGTGCGGCGACAATAGGCCGCGCGCGCTGCGCTTCAGCTCGGCGCGGGTGGTGTCGAACAGATCGTCGGCGCGCGGCGGTGCCTTGAGATCGCGCGCCCGCGGCAGCGGCCGGCGCTCGACGATCCTGGCGGCGAAGGCGGCGGCGCCGGCGAGCAATTCGCCCTCCACCACCTCGTCGATGATGCCCATCTGTTTTGCCTTGCCCGCCGGCACGAAGTCGCCGCTCAGGATCATCTGCAACGCCGCCTCGGCGCCGACGATGCGCGGCAGGCGCTGGGTGCCGCCGGCGCCGGGCAGGATGCCGAGCTTGACTTCGGGCAGGCCGACCCGCGCCGCGGCAAGCGCGACGCGGTAATGGCAGCCGAGGGCCATCTCGAGCCCGCCGCCGAGCGCGGTGCCGTGGATGGCGCAGACCACTGGCTTGGCGCTGGTCTCGTAGCGGGTGATGACGGCACCGAGGCCGGGCTCCTGCGGCGGCTTGCCGAACTCGCGGATGTCGGCGCCGGCGATGAACGTGCGGCCGGCGCCGAGCAGCACCAGCGCGGCGACGCCGTCGTCCTTAAGGCCCTGGTCGAGCGCGTCGATCAGCCCCTGTCGGACATCGGCATTGAGCGCGTTAACCGGCGGGTGGTCGACGGTGACGATGCCGAGATTGTCTTTGCGTTCGTAGCGGACGAGCGATGTCATGGCGCCTCGTGGTTTTACGTCAATCGTTCGCATAATGCCCGAAGCATGGACGACTGGCGACAGCCCGCTGCCGTCACCCTGCCGGCGGCCGCCTAGCGCGGCTCCGCCGGCGCGGCCGGAGGCGACGCGGCGATCGCGCTCTCGCGTCTGGCGAGCGTGGACGACATCGCCATTTGCGCGGCGATCCAGCGCAACCTCGATGCCGGCATCTATGCCGGCCCGCTCAACGGACGCCACGAGACCGCCGTCCGGCACTTCCACGACCTGGTCCGGACGGCGACTGACTGAACCCGACACCCAATTGTGCGGTTCGGTGGCGGCGCGCCCGACGACTGGTACCCTCCCACACGCACCCCCCTGTTCCGTTTGGTCCGATTGGTCCGATTGGTCCGTTTCGTCCGTTTGATCCGATAGGGAATACGGCTATTCCAGCCAGCGCGGTGCTGCCCTCCACCGTGCCAAGACCCGCCATCGCGCAATATCCATGGGCTACCGGCACGCCCGAAATCGGGATGCCATCCTGGGCACGACGATATCTCTGCATCACCAGCATCTTGATAACCGTCCTGGTTCATATTGGACTTATTATGCCCAATTTGTTCCTAATTGTCAAGATCTTTATGCCGGAATCTCCGGCGGCCCGCCTGACCCGCCCAAGTCACAATTTATGAGTCCGGGGACGATGCGCCGGTCCGGGTCATCGCCGGACCGGTCGCTGCGAAACGGGCGGACTCGCCGCTTGGTCCTTGCGGCGCCGCGGCGTTCAACCGCAATTCGCGTTCCGGCTAAGCCAGCATGCCGCCGTCGACGTTGAGCGTGGCGCCGGTGATGAAGGACGCCTCGGGCCGCGCCAGCATGGCGACGATAGCGGCGATCTCGGTAGGCTTGCCGAGGCGGCCGAGCGGCACCATCTGGCGCTGCGCGTCGGCGAACGGGCCGTCCGCCGGGTTCATGTCGGTGGCGATCGGACCCGGCTGGATGCAATTCACGGTGATCTGCTTGGGCGCCAGATCGCGCGCCCAGGCCTGCGTCAGCCCGGCGACGGCGAACTTGCTCATAGAATAGAGACCGAGGCCGGGGAAAGGCGCGCGTTCGCCGGCGATGCTGCCGACATTGATAATGCGCCCGCCCGGACCCATGACGCGCGCCGCGCCGCGGCCGGCCAGGAACACCGCGCGGACATTGACGTCGATCATCCGCCGGAACTCGTCGTCGCTCGCCTGCTCCAGCGGCCCGGTGAAGAAGATGCCGGCGTTGTTCACCAGGATGTCGAGGCGACCGAGGCGCTCGACCACGCGCGGCACGAGCGCGGTCATCGCCGCGGCGTCGGCGGCGTCGGCGGCGATGCCCTCGCCGCGTACACCCTTGGCCTTGATGGCGGCAAGAACCTGCTGCGCCGCCTCTGGCGAGCGGGCATAGGTGATGGCGACATCGGCGCCGTCGGCGGCGAGCCGCTGGGCGATGGCGGCGCCGATGCCGCGGCTGCCGCCGGTGACGAGGGCGGCCTTGCCGTGGAGGGGATCGGTCATGAAAAACTCCTTTCGGGGAAAGCGACGATACGCCCCATGTAGGGTTTGAAGTTCAATAGTTCAATAATATTGGACTATTGAACTGGCGCGCCTAGAATGGCATCAAGGGGATATGCGTCCGGTTCACCACCCGGCGGCGGCCGACTTCGATCTCGCCTCCGTGCTTTACGCGCTCGGCGACACCGTCCGCCTCGGCATCGCGCGGCGGCTGGCGGGAGGTCGCGAGATGTCCTGCGCCGTCGCCGCGGGCGATGCCGAGCGTTTGCCGAAATCGACGCTCTCGTTCCATTTCAAGGTGCTGCGCGACGCCGGCCTGATCCGCACGCGCAAATCGGGGGTGATGGTGATGAGCACGCTGCGCCGCGCCGAACTCGACGCGCGCTTTCCCGGCCTGCTGGCGTCGGTGCTCGGCACGCCGGCAACCGGCACCCAGCGCCGCCGCGAACGGAAGCTTTAGGCCGCAGACAACCGCTGAAGCGGCTGTCGGCGCACTGCGGCGCAATCGCGATCGCGGGCTCTACGACACCTTAAGCCGCGCCGATCTTGATCTCGGCATGGCCGACCCTGCCATTGGGTGCGCCGATGCGCATCAACTCGGTGGCGCCGAAGGCGCGCTTGTAGAAGTCGATGGCGGTGGCGGCGCCGCGGATCGCGAGGTACGGGATCGCGCCCTCGTGGCCCTTGGGAGTGGGTTGCACCTTCTTGGGCATGACTCCTCTCCACGCCGATTGGATGCCAACCGCGCGATCGGTCTTCGCGCCAGGCGCGCGACAGGCGAGGATATCGCGACCCGCGAGGCGGCACGGCGCAAACTCGACGCCGGGTCTATGAGGCCGGGCCGCTCAGCCTGCGTCCCGAGACCGGCGCGCGGTATTTCCGCGATCTGGTGCGCACCGTGCTCAGCGCGTGAGCCCGGCTAGGGCCGCCGCACGCCCGCCGATCTCGACGCCGGGGGATTTATGTGGGAACAAGGCCTTCGCAGTCTCGGGGGAGAGGGCCACATGCACCGCATCTATACGTCGCGGCACGGCGCCTGGCGCTGGCCGTTCGCGCTGACGCATCGCCACGGCCTGCGCTGCGGCGACCTCATGTTCGTCGGCGGCCAGGCGGCGCTCGACCGCGACGGCGCGGTGCTCCATCCGGGCGACGCGGCGGCACAGACGACGCTGGCGCTGCGTCAGGTCGAGGCGGTGCTCGGCGAGCTCGGCGGGCGCCTCGCCGACGTCGCCAAGCTCATCGTCTTCCATGTCTATGGCGGCGCGGCGCACGAGGCCGATTTGCTGCGGCGCATCCGCGCCCTGCTGCCGGGCGCGCCGCCGCCGGTCATCTCCATGATGCCGCTGCCGCGGCTGGCACTTCCGGGATTGGCGGTTACCATCGACGCGGTCGCCTTGCCCGCGCCGGATGCCGGCGGCCCGCCGCGTGCGGCCGCGCGCCCCCGCGACCACTGGCCGTTTCCGAGCGACGGCGAATTCAGCCACGGCCTGCGCTGCGGCGATTTCGTCTTCGTCGCGGCGCAGATGGCACGCGACGCCGGCGGCCGCGCCACGCATCACGGCGACATCGTCGGCCAGGCGCGGGCGACCATGGCCAATATCGGCAAGGTGCTGGCCGAGCTCGGCTGCGGCCTCGACGACGTGGTCAAGCTCAACACCTGGTATAGCGGCGACGGCACCGATGCCGACTGGCGCAAGGCCGCGGAAATCCGCGCCAACGCCTTCCGCTATCCCGGTCCAGGCGCGACCGGCGTGCCGGTGCCCGGCCCGTTCCCGGACGGCGTCCTGTTGCGCCAGGAATGTTGGGCGTTGCCGCCGCTCGACGGCGTTCGGCGGCCGCGGGCGCTGAGCTGGCCGGTCGGCCATTGGAACTGGCCGATCCCGGTCTCGTTTCAGCAAGGACTCAAGGTCGGCAAGCTCATCGTCCTCGGCGGCCAGATCGCCACCGACCTGCAGTGCAAGGCGGTGCATCCCGGCGACATGCGGGCGCAGGCCGCGAACGTGATGGAGTCGATCCGCAACCTCCTCGCCGGCTTCGACGCGACGATGGAGGCGGTCGTCAAGCTCACCTGCTTCTACAAGACCACGGGCGCGCCGCGGGACCTCGCCGGAATGCTCGCGGTCTGCTCCGCCTGCTTCGCCGAGCCCGGCCCGCCGATCACCTTCGCGCCGCTCGAGAATCTCGGATTCGAGGACGTGACCCTCGAGATCGAGGCGCTCGCCTTGCTGGACTGACGCGACGCTTCAACGCGCCCTGAGCGCCGCCATTTCGACCTACACGAAGGTCAAGGTCCAGCGGCGCGATCTTCATCGTTTGTTTCCATTCGGGATGGCGGCGCCGCAACCAAGCTCCTCATCTCTGAAAGCCGATTGCCAATTCCGGGCGACGACGAGCTGAGCGCAATTCAGAAATTTTGCGCCGCGCACGGATGTCCCGGCGAGATTGGCCCCGTCGAGCACTGCTTTGAAGAAGTTTGCCCCGTCCAGATTGGCGCCGGACAAATCCGCATTGCAAAGCTTCGCGCCGCGCAGATCCGCGCCACGAAGATCCGCTCGCGAAAGATCGAA
>JACQDQ010000492.1 GCA_016201015.1 Pseudomonadota bacterium
ATCGACCGCCTGCGGCTCGGCGCGGTCTTCGACTTCCTGCTGTTCTATGCCTATGGCTACCACTTCCCGGCCTTCAATCTGGCGGATTCGGCGATTACGGTCGGCGTTGCGGTTTTGTTCATTGATGCCTTGCCCCGCCGCCGCGGCTCGACTAAATAAGGGGCCATGAGGGGACCACATCCCGGCATCGCCATCCGGCTGCGCGGCCCCGGCATCGTCGCGCTGCTGCTGTGCATCGGCCTCGGCCTTTCGGCCTGCGGCGAAACGCGCAAGGCGCTCGGCCTCGACAAGGCGCCGCCCGACGAGTTCAAGATCGTGGCCCGCGCGCCGCTGTCGCTGCCGCCCGATTACGGCCTCAGGCCGCCGCAGCCCGGCGCGGCGCGGCCGCAGGAGGCCAGCGTCCCGCAGGCCGTGCGGCAGGCGGTGGTCGGCTCCGGCGGCGCCCGCCGCCCGGCGCCCGGCGCCGCGGTCGAAGGCGTCAGCCCCGGCGAAGGCGCCTTGCTCGCCCGCGTCGGCGTCAACCAGGCCGAGCCGGATATCCGCCAGACCGTCGACCGCGAGGCGACCGCGCTGGCCCAGGCCGACGAGACCTTTCTCGACCGCTTGATCTTCTGGCGCAAGCCCGAGGAGCCCGGCACCGTCGTCGATGCCGGGAAGGAGACGCAGCGGCTGCGCGAGAACGCGGCCCTCGGCAAGTCGGCGAGCGACGGCGACACGCCGAGCATCAAGCGCCGGAAGAAGGGCATCCTCGAAGGAGTCTTTTAGCTGCGCGCCGATCGCGCCGCGTCCGCCGCGGATCGCCTGGACGGGCGCGGCGGCGTGGATGACGGGGCGCGGCGCCTGCGCAACTGGCTGCTCGGCGCCGCCGCACTCGGCGCCGCCGGCGCGGCCCCGGCCGCGGCGCAGGTCTTCCATCCCGAGACCTTCTCGCTCGCCAACGGCCTGCAGGTCGTCGTCGTCGCCAACCACCGCGCGCCGATCGTCAGCCAGATGGTGTGGTACCGCATCGGCGCCGCCGACGAGGTGCAGGGCAAGTCGGGCATCGCCCATTTCCTCGAGCATCTGATGTTCAAGGGCACGCCCAACGTCGCGCCCGGCGAGTTCTCGAAGATCGTCGCGCGCAACGGCGGCCGCGACAACGCCTTCACCGGCCACGACTACACCGGATATTTCCAGAACGTGGCGCGCGAGCGGCTCGAGCTGGTGATGAAGATCGAGGCCGACCGCATGGCCAATCTCGTGCTCACCGACGCCGTCGTCGATCCCGAGCGCGAGGTGATCCTCGAAGAGCGGCGCCAGGTCGTCGACAACAATCCGCGCTCGCGGCTCTCCGAGCAGATGTACGCCGCGCTGTACCTCAACCATCCCTACGGAAGGCCGGTGATCGGCTGGGAGCACGAGATGCGTGGCCTCACCACCGCCGACGCGCTGGCCTGGTACCACGCCACTACGCGCCGAACAACGCCGTGCTGATCGTCGCCGGCGACATCACGGCGGAAGAACTTAAGCCGCGGGCCGAGAAGTATTACGGCGCCATCGCGCAACAGCCGATCGCGCCGCGCCTGCGGCCGCAGGAGCCGCCGCCGCAGGCGGCCCGCCGCGTCGAGCTCAAGGACGAGCGCGTGCGCCAGCCGAACTGGCGCCGCATGTACCTGGCGCCAAGCTACAATTCCGGCGCGCGCGAGCACGCTTATCCTTTGCAGATCCTGGCCGAAATCTTCGGCGGCGGGGCGACCAGCCGGCTCTATCGCCGGCTCGTCGTCGAGCGCGAGATCGCCACCGGCGCCGGCGCCGGCTACGACGCCGACGCGCTCGACCAGGGTACCTTCAGCCTATCGGCGAGCCCGGGCGCCGAGGTCGAGATGGCGACGCTCGAGGCCGGCATCGAGGACGAACTCAAGCGCCTGCTCGCCGACGGCGTCACGGCGGAGGAGGTGGACCGCGCCAAGGGCCGCCTGCGCGCTTCGGCGGTCTATGCGCGCGACAGCCTGCAGGCCGGCGCGCGCGCCATCGGCGCCGCGCTGGCGACCGGGCAGACGGTCGAGGATGTCGAGCAATGGCCGGCGCGCATCGGCGCGGTTACGCCCGAGCAGGTCAACGCCGCCGCGCGCTTCGTGCTGCGCGAGGAGCGCGCGGTCACCGGCCTCCTGCTGCCCAAGCCGAGCAGTTGACGTAGGGATTCAGAGGTGGCGGCGTGCGCCGTCCCGGCTGTACCCGACAGCCGCGCGGGATCGTAGGGGCGGGTTTCAAACCCGCCCCTACAACGGAGAGGCATGCAAGTCATGATGCGTAGAATCGGTCGTTGGTTCCTGGGCGTCGCCGTGCTTCTCGCCTCGCTCGCCCCCGCGTCCGCCGCGATGCAGGTCGAGCGGGTGGTGAGCCCCGGTGGCGTCGAGGCCTGGCTGATCCGCGACACGACGATTCCCGCCATCGCCATCGAGTTCTCCTTTCGCGGCGGCGCGGCGCTCGACCCGCCGGGCAAGGAGGGCCTCGCCTATCTCGCCATGCAGCTTCTCACCGAAGGTGCGGGCGAGCGCGACTCGCAGGCCTTCGCGCGCGCGCTCGAGGACCGCGCCATCGGCCTCGGCTTCGATGCCGGACTCGACTCCGTGCAAGGCTCGCTCAAGACGCTCGACGAGCATCGCGACGTCGCGCTCGAGCTGATGCGCCTCGCCCTCACGCGGCCGCGTTTCGACCCGGCCGATGTCGAGCGCGCGCGCGCCAGCGTGCTCGCCGATCTCCGCCGCACCGCCGAGCAGCCGAACACGCTGGCCAGCCGCACCTGGATGGCGACCGCATTCCCCGATCACCCCTATGGGCGGCCGACCCGCGGCACGCTCGACAGCGTGCCGAAGCTTACCGTCGACGATTTCAAATCCTTCGTCGCCGCGCGCCTCGCCCGCGACAATCTGGTGATCGGCGTCGTCGGCGACATCGATCCCGACCGGCTCGGCCGCGTCCTCGACCAGGCGTTCGGCGATTTGCCGGCGCATGCCGCGCCCGTCGACGTCGCCGAGGTCGTGCCGCAGGGCGCGGGGCGGACCATCGTCGTCAGGCGCAACGTGCCGCAGAGCGTCGTCAGCTTCGGCCAGGCGGGCATCAAGCGCGACGACCCCGACTACTATGCGGCGCTCGTCGTCAATTACATCATGGGCGGCGGCGGCTTCAACTCGCGCCTGGTCAACGAGGTGCGCGAGAAGCGCGGCCTGGCCTATTCGGTCTACAGCTATCTCTCGCCGCTCGATCGCGCCGGCCTGGTGATGGGCGGCACCGGGACGGCGAATGCGCGCGTCGCGCAATCGATCGCCTTGATCCGCGTCGAGTGGCAGCGCATGCGCGAGGCGGGGCCGACGCCGGATGAGCTGGCCAATGCCAAGACCTACCTCACCGGCTCGTTCGCGCTGCAGCTTGACTCGACGACGCGAATCGCGCGCATGCTGGCGCAGATCCAGTACGACCGGCTCGGCATCGATTTTCTCCAGCGCCGCAATGGGCTGATCGAGGCGGTCACGCTGGACGATGTGCGCCGTGCGGCGCGCCGCGTGTTCGATGTCGACCGGCTGCTGACCGTGGTCGTCGGCAACCCTGCCGATATGGACAAGGCGGAGTCGGGCGGCGGAGGGTGACCTTCATGGCGGTGGCTGAGGCCAGGAGCGCGGCGGCGGAAGCGGGCACGATCCGCCGGCTGCCGGAGACGGTGGTCAACCGCATCGCCGCGGGCGAGGTGATCGAGCGCCCGGCGGCGGCGATCAAGGAGCTGGTCGAAAACGCCATCGACGCCGCGGCGCGGCGCATCGACGTGACGCTGGCAGAGGGCGGCAGCCTGCTGATCGCCGTCGTCGATGACGGCGTCGGCATGTCGCGCGAGGAGCTGGCGCTCGCCGTCGAGCGCCACGCTACCTCGAAGCTGCCCGACGACGATCTGCTGCGCATCACCACGCTCGGCTTCCGCGGCGAGGCGCTGCCGTCGATCGGCGCCGTCAGCCGCCTGACGATCACCAGCCGGCGCGCCGGCGCCGCCGACACCTGGCGCATCGCGGTCGAAGGCGGCCGGGTCGCCGCGCCGGCCCCCGCCGCCCATCCGCCGGGCACGCGGGTCGAGGTGCGCGACCTGTTCTACGCGACGCCGGCACGGCTCAAATTCCTCAAGGGCGAGCGTTCCGAGTTGGCGGCAGCGGTCGACGCGGTCGAGCGCCTGGCCATGGCGCACCCGGCCATCGCCTTCTACGTCAGCGCCGACGGTCGCGCGCTCGCCAAGCTGCCGGCCGCCTCCGGCGATCTTGCGGCGGCGCGGCTCGAGCGCCTGGCCGCCGTCATTGGCCGCGACTTCATCGACAACGCGCTGGCCGTCGATCTCGCGCGCGAGGGCGTGCGCCTGACCGGCCATATCGGCGTGCCGACCTTCCATCGCGCGACCGGGCAGCATCAATATCTGTTCGTCACCGGCCGCCCGGTGCGCGACCGGCTGCTGGTCGGCGCGGTGCGCGGCGCCTATGCCGATTTCCTGGCGCGCGACCGCCACCCGGTGGTGGCGCTGTTCGTCGAGCTGCCGCCGGAGCAGGTCGACGTCAACGTGCATCCGACCAAGGCCGAAGTGCGCTTCCGCGACGCCGGGCTGGTGCGCGGCCTCATCGTTGCCGGCCTGCGCCACACGCTCGCTGCCGCCGGCCATCGCGCCGCGACCACGGTCGCCGCCGGCGTGCTCGGTGCCGCGCGCCCGGCGCCAGGCTGGCCGCCATCGCCGACGCCGCACTACGTGCCGCGCGGGCTTGCCGAGCAGGCCGCCGCCTATCAGGCGCCGCTGCCCAATCTCGCCGCAACGCCGTCCGCCGCCTCGGCGAGCCTTGAGGCGGCCGATGCCGCGCCGCCGACGGCGGCGTTTCCGCTCGGCGTCGCCCGCGCGCAGCTGCACGAGACCTACATCGTCGCGCAGACCGCCGACGGCATGGTCATCGTCGATCAGCACGCGGCGCATGAGCGCTTGGTCTATGAGAAGATGAAGGACGCGCTCGCCGCCGGCCGCATCGCGCGGCAGACGCTGCTCATCCCCGAGGTCGTCGAGCTCGACGAGGCGGCGGTGGCACGGCTCGCGGCGCGGACCGGCGAGTTCGCCGAGCTCGGCCTGCTGCTGGAGCAGTTCGGCCCCGGCGCCGTCGTCGTGCGCGAGGTGCCGGCGCTGCTCGGCGAGGCGGACGTGCCTGCGCTGGTGCGCGACCTCGCCGACGAGCTGGCCGAATTCGGCGAGGCACTGACGCTCAAGGAGAAGCTCGGCGAGGTGTGCGGCACCATGGCCTGCCACGGCAGCGTGCGCGCCGGCCGGCGACTGATGGCGGAGGAAATGAACGCGCTGCTGCGCCAGATGGAGGCGACGCCGCATGCAGGTCAGTGCAAACACGGCCGCCCGACCTATGTCGAATTGAAACTCGCCGACATCGAGCGGCTGTTCGGGCGAAGGTAGCGCGTGCTCTGCTTCGCGTGCGCACGTAACTGTCTCTCGGTGCCCCTCACCCGCTCGCCGCGCTCACACCCTCTTCGCGGCGGGGGCTTTGCACACAAACCCATGCTAACGCCCGAGTTTTTGTGCAGGAGAGGATTTTGTACAAAAACCCCTACGGCTTGGCCTCTAGAGCTGAATTCGATCACGTTGAATCGCCCTTCCTTTTTTCGTCATCGCCGGGCTCGACCCGGCGATCCACGTCTTTCTTCCGGAGACACGTCTTTCTTCCGGAGAAGAGTCCGTGGATACCCGGGTCTCGCCGCTACGCGGCGGCCCGGGCATGACGGAGGAATTAAGTTCCGTCGTGTTTCCATCTGATCGGATTCCGCTCTAGTGAGGTCCAATTGTCCAAGTAGGGTTTCCACTTCTCACGAAACCCATGGGACGCTCGTTCCTCACGGCTTTGCAACTCGCCCAGATGCAGGGTCCAATGGCCGGTATCTTTTCGTTCTTCTCCGTCCCGTTTTCGCTGATCCAGATATGAACGGCGATGGAGACTAATGTGCTTCCGAAGCGTTCGGGTTGGAATCACATAAAAGGTGTCCCCCGAACGGCCTTCTCCCATCTGGACGAGGACGGTGTAGTCAGGTTCAATGATGTCGCTGAATACGACTTCTTGTTTCGGTGGGAAGCTGAATTGAAACGCGTTCTGTTTGGGCCCACAGGTTTTTACCCGGAGGCGGACGATTAGCTCGTCTCTGAGGGCAATGATGTCGTAGACGGCGGCATTTTTGATGCTGGCGTTGACATTGCTCGACGACCAACCCCGGCGCAGCAATTCAGCCTCGACCGCTTTCTCCCCGAACGCCCCAACGAGTTGAGCTTCTCGTCCCATCCCTTATGTCTCCCTAAATAGGCTTTGCACGAGAATAGAGGGTGGTTTTGTGCAGGCGCAGGACTTTTTGTGCAGATCGGCGTTATTGTGCAAAGCCCCCGGCGGGAGAGGGTTGGTGAAGCGCAACCGCGTTAACCTCTCCCTTGGGGAGAGGTCGCGCGCGCCAGCGCGCGGGTGAGTGGTAGCGCGAGCCGCGCGAAAGCCGTCAACCCTTCTGCAAGATCACGAACTTCGCCTTGCCGTAGCGGCGCAACGCGCAACGCGGACGGCGCCTCATGCCGGTTCGGCGTTCCGTTTCGCCATCATATCGACATAGGCCGGCCGCGCATGACAGGTCGCCAACCAGGACTTCACGCGCGGCGCGGCATCGAACAACTCCGGGGCGGTCATGGCGTAGCGCATGACCTCAGCCACGTTGATATCCGCCACAGTGAAGCGCCCTCCAACGATGAAGCCCGTCGCGGCCAGTTCCTGGTTGAGCACGGCGAATGGTGCGTGCAGGGCGTCGATTGCCGCTCGGGCGATCTTTGGATCGCGCTCAGCGGGTGGCTTGCCGACCGTGTGGTAGATAACCTGGATTGAATGCGGTTCGACCTCGGTAGCAGCCCAAAGCGCCCACATGCTCATCTGCCCGTCCTCGGCCACATTTGCCGGGGCTAAGGGACCGCCGTGCTTCTTGGCCAGATAGAGGTTGATCGCCAGCGATTCGTGCAGCACCAGGCCGTCATCATTGATGGACGGGATGTGCCCGTTCGGGTTCACTTTCAGAAATTCGGCGGAACGCGTGTGCAGCGGCGCGCCGGTCGCGGCGGGATCGGCGAGCCGGTTCGCTTGAATGACCGGTACGTGATTGAAACGGATGCCCAGCTCGTTGGCCAACCAGATCGGCCGCGATGCGCGCGAGCGGTAGACGCCGTAGATCGTCAGCATGGTCAGGCAATTCCTCTCATATTTTCTTGGTCAGATGGCCGGAAAGTCGGGCAGTGTAGCCGGAGCGATCCTTCGCATCCACGACTGCCTGCGGCTGTAGCATCTCCGTTTGACCTCATCCTGAAGAACCCCGCGGCTCGCCCTTCGAGACGCGCGCGCAACGCGCGCTCCTCAGGGTGAGGCGCGCGGGGCGTCTCGAAGGATGACGGTCAAACCGAGTTGGCGCGCGAGAGCCGTCAACTCTTTTGCAG
>JACQDQ010000488.1 GCA_016201015.1 Pseudomonadota bacterium
CCCGACCAAGATCGCGGGTCATGCCAAGATACTTCGGCCGCGGCCGAAGTATCTTGGCATGACCCGCGATCTTGGTCGGGCTATCATGGCCGCCATGACGAACATGATGTCCGGCATCAACCTCGCCGAGATCGGCGCGCTGGTTGGCGACGTGGCGCGGGCAAACATGCTCAACGCGCTCATGGGCGGACGCGCCCTGACGGCCGGCGAACTGGCCTGGGCCGCCCATGTGACGGCGCAGACCGCGAGCGGACATCTCGCCAAGTTGACGGCGGCGCGCCTACTCGTCGTCGAGAAGCAGGGGCGGCACCGCTATTTTCGCCTCGCGTCCGCCGCCGTCGGCCAGATGATCGAAGGCATCATGACGGTGGCGGCGGTTCACAGTCCGCCGCGCTACCGGCCATCCTCGCGCATCGACGATGCGCCGCGCGCGGCGCGGACTTGCTATGACCATCTCGCCGGCCGTCTCGGCGTCGCGTTGACCGATGCCCTGGCCGTGCAAAAGCACGTCGTTTTCTCGACGGACGGCGGCGCCCTGACCGCGGCGGGGAGTCGGTTCCTCGCCAAGTTCGGGCTCGATCTCGCCCATGCCGAACGGCAGCGGCGTTGCTTCTGCCGCCCATGTCTGGACTGGAGCGAGCGCCGGGCGCATCTCGGCGGGGCGGTGGGCGCGGCACTTGCCGCACGATGCTTCGAGCTCGGCTGGATCGCGCGGGTGACGGACAGCCGCGCCGTAGCGATCACGCCGGCCGGCCGCCGCGGATTTGCCGCAACATTCGACATTGGTTCGGAACCATCGGCCGGGTGAAGGGGGCGCTGGGCGCGGGGGCCGAATCCGGCTCTCCGGTCTATTGCGCCAATCGTCCTTCGGTTTGCGCCAGCCGCGATCCGGAGGGCTCGGTCGCGGCATCGTCGCGCGCGAAATGCCGGGCAAGGCAGCATGCGTTTCGCCGCCCCGACCTCACTCACTTTGGGCCGTGCTTCGCGCGCCATTGCCGATACTTTGCCTGGACCGGCTCGCCGGGCGGGTAGGTGCCGATGAGCGGCGCGCCCGAACGAATCTCTTCCAGGATGAACGTCTCGAGAGTTTCCTGCTCCGCGGCGTCTTTCGCGACTTCATCCGCGAGATGCTTGGGAATGACGACGACGCCTTCGCCATCGCCAAAGATCACGTCGCCGGGATAGACCGCGACGCCGCCGCAGCCGATCGGCACGTTGAACTCGACGGCGTGATGGTGCACGAGGTTCAGCGGCGCGGCCGGTGCGCCGAAGAACACGGGCATGGCGATCTTCGCGATCTCCGGCGAGTCGCGCAGGCCGCCGTCGGTGACGAAACCGGCCGCGCCTTTGACCATCAATCGGGTCAACAGGATCGAGCCGCCAGCGGCGGCCCTGGCGTCGCGGCGACAATCCGACACCATAACGCAGCCCGGCGGCGACACCTCGATGCACTTGCGCTGCGGATTCTCCGGATTGGCGTAGATGCCGACGTGATCCAGATCTTCGCGCGACGGGATGTAGCGCAGGGTAAACGCCTCGCCGACCATGGGTTCGCCGGGATAGGCCAGCGGCCGGACGCCCTGCATGAACGTGTTGCGTAATCCGCGTTTAAACAATTGCGTTGCGAGCGTGGCTGCGCTGCAGGCCTTGAGCAGGCGCATGGTCGTCGGTTCCAGCATCGGGATGCTTCCTTCTGCGAGGGGTATGGCTCCGCATTGCGTAGCGCGACTCACGTCGCCATGCAGCTAGTTTCGGCGCATCGACTTGCCGCTGCGGTCCGCACTTAGCGTATCTGTCTGCTCGCAGAGTTACCCGAGTTGATGGCCCGCCAACGCCGACTAAGGCATTAAAAGGATTGGAAAATCTCTCCGGCACTCCGAGAATTCGGCAGCCCTGGGCCAATTCGCCCGACCCTCGTCTTGGTCACGCCACGTGCCCCGCATGAACCGTTGCATTGCCGCCGGAGGTCCAACTGGGCGCACGAGCAAAAATCACATGATTCCGGCATCGGTGTTCCGGTAGCATGGGCCCAATTGTCGTGGCCGGCATTCCGCGCGAATGCGACAGACCAATCATCCACGACGCTGAACAGGAGGTATCACCATGAACGAACATCAGTTGCGAGGCCTGATTGCGAAGGTGAAGACCGGCAAATTGTCCCGTCGCGCCTTCGTGCACAGGATGGTTGCATTGGGGCTGACGGCGCCCCTGGCCAGCCAGATGCTGGACTTTGCCGGGGTGGCCAAGGCTCAATCCACATTCGAGTACAAGCCGACCAAGCGCGGCGGCGGCGGCACGCTGAAAACCCTGTTCTGGCAGGGCGCCACCCTGCTCAACCCGCATTTCGCCGTCGGCACGAAGGATCAGGAAGGCTCGCGCATCTTTTACGAGCCGCTGGCCGGCTGGGACGCCGACGGCAATCTGGTGCCGTTCCTCGCCGCCGAGATCCCGAGCGTGGAGAACGGTGGGCTGGCGCGCGACGGCCTGTCGGTGACATGGAGACTCAAGAAGGACGTGAAGTGGCACGACGGACATCCGGTGACCGCCGACGACCTGCTGTTCAACTGGGAGTATGCCTCCGATCCGGAGACCGCCGCCGTGACTGTCGGCAGCTACAAGGACGTCAAGGTCGAGAAGGTCGACGCGCTGACCGTGCGCGTCCGGTTCGAGAGGCCGACGCCGTTCTGGGCCGATGCCTTCGTCGGCACGCGCGGCATGATCATTCCCAAGCACCTGTTCGAGCCGTTCAAGGGCGCCAAGTCGCGCGAAGCGCCGACAAACCTTAAGCCCGTGGGCACCGGCGCCTACAAGTTCGTCGCCTTCAGTCCGGGCGACGTGGTCAAGGGGGAGTTGAATCCCGACTATCACCTGCCCAACCGGCCGTACTTCGACACCATCGAGATGAAGGGCGGCGGCGATTCGGTGTCGGCGGCGCGCGCGGTGATCCAGACCGGCGAATACGACTACGCGTGGAATGTGCAGGTCGAGGATGAAATCCTCAAGCGGATGGAGCAAGGCGGCAAGGGGCGCGCCGAAATCGTGCCGGGCGGCAACATCGAGCACATCCAACTCAACAGCACCGATCCGTGGACCGAGGTCGATGGCGAGCGCTCGAGCATCAAGACCAAGCATCCGCTGCTCGCCGATCCTGCCGTCAGGCAGGCGCTGGGCATGCTCGTCGATCGCGCCTCGGTGGAGCAGCACATCTATGGGCGCGCCGGCGTCGCCACCGGAAATTTCCTCAACAACCCCGAGCGCTTCCGTTCGAAGAATACGAAGTGGGAGTTCAACATCGACAAGGCAAACCAGGTGCTGGAGGCCGGCGGCTGGAAGCGCGGGCCGGACGGCATCCGGTCGAAGGACGGCAAGAAGCTGAAGCTCGTCTATCAGACCTCGACCAATGCGCCGCGCCAGAAGAACCAGGCGATCGTCAAGCAGGCCTGCCAGAAGGCCGGCATCGACGTGGAACTCAAATCGGTGACGGCGTCGGTGTTTTTCTCCTCCGACGTCGGCAATCCCGACACCTATACGAAGTTCTACTGCGACATTCAGATGTACACCACGACCATGACGGAGCCCGATCCGGTGAAGTTCATGGACCAATTCACCTCCTGGGAGATTTCGTCCAAGGACAACAAATGGCAAGGCCGCAACATCACGCGCTGGCGCAGCGAGGAGTACGATAGCGCGTACCGCAAGGCAGAAGGCGAGCTCGACCCGGTCAAGCGCGCGGCGCTGTTCATCCGCATGAACGAGCTGGTGTGCAACGACCACGCGGTGATCCCCGTCGTCTATCGCCCGAAGCAGGGAGCCATCTCCAGCAAGCTCCACGCGTCGATAAGCGGCTGGGACAATGACCTCTGGAACGTGAGGGACTGGTACCGCGACGCCTGAGACTGCTGGGCACGGAAGCCGGCGCTAAGGGCCGGCTTCCGTCTCACTCGCGCAAGGCGGCGGGGCCGTGAGCCGGTATCTTCTCAGGCGCTTGGCGATCGTGATTCCGAGCCTGCTCGGCATCAGCATCGTGCTCTTCACGGTGCTGGCGCTCGCCCCCGGCGACCCGTTCGAGGAACTTGCTACCAATCCCAACATTCCTCAAGAGGTGCGCGCCGGCCTGCGCGAGAAATTCGGGCTCGACGATCCGATCGCGCTGCGCTACCTGCGCTGGTTCATGGCGATGGTGCACGGCGACTGGGGATTCTCGTTCGTCAGCCGCGTCGACGTGGACGTGCTGATTCGGCAGCGATTGTCGACCACGCTGTTCGTCGTCGGTTCGTCGCAAATCCTGGCGCTGCTGGTGGCGCTGCCGGTCGGCGTGTTCGCGGCGACACGGCCCTATTCGATCTTCGACCAGATCGCCAACACCCTGGCCTTTATCGGCTTCTCGTTGCCGACGTTCTTCACCGGCATCCTGTTCATCCTGCTGTTCAGCATCTATCTCGACTGGTTGCCGTTCGTCTATCGCGCCGACATCAGCGCGACCGGCTGGCATTGGTACTGGGCGCATATCAAGCAGGCGTTGATGCCGGTGGCCGTCCTCGGCCTGTTCCAGGGTGCTTCATGGACGCGCTATGTGCGCTCCGCCGCTCTCGATGTAATCCGCCTCGATTACGTCACCACCGCCCGCGCCAAGGGGCTTGCCGAGGGGACGGTCGTCGTCAAGCATGTCGTCCGCAACGCGCTGATCCCGGTGGTGACCCTGGTCGCCCTTCAGATGCCCGCCGTCTTTGGCGGCGCCATCGTCACCGAGCAGATCTTTCGCATTCCCGGCATCGGATCGCTTCTCATCACCTCGATCCTGGCCAACGACACGCCTGTGATCATGGCCGTGACATTCGTCTTCGCCTGTCTGGTCATTCTGTTCAACCTGCTTGCGGATATCCTCTATGGCTGGCTCGACCCACGCATTGCCTACCGCTAGCGTCAAGGCAGGCACCATCGGCCGCACGAAGCACGTGTCGGCCGGCCTGGAAGCCTGGCGACGGTTCCGCCGTCACCGGCTTGCGGTGGTGAGCGCGGTCATCCTGACATTGATGGTGCTCGCGGTCGCGCTGGGGCCGCTGTTGTGGCAGGTGCCGATCAACGACATCGATTTTACGGCGCGCCTCAAAGGGCCTTCCTGGTCACATCCGTTCGGCACGGACGATCTGGGCCAGGATCTCCTCGCCCGCATGCTCTATGGCGGGCGCATATCGCTGGCGGTCGGTCTGGCGGCTATGTCGGTCGCGATCGTCGTCGGCACGGTCGTCGGCGCGGTTGCCGGCATTTCGCGCGGCAGCGTCGATGCGGGGCTGATGTGGGTCACCGACCTGTTCCTGGCGCTGCCGCAATTGCCGCTGCTGCTGCTGATCATCTATCTGTTTCGCGATTCCCTGAAGGTTTTGGTGGGTCCCGAATTCGGCGTATTCATCCTCATCGTCGCGGTGATCGGTGCCTTTCGCTGGATGCCGGTGGCGCGGCTGGTGCGCGCGCAGTTCTTCTCGCTGCGCGAGAAAGAGTTCGTCGAGGCGGCGCGCGCGCTCGGCGCGACGACGCCACGCCTGGTGGTTCGCCACATCCTGCCCAACTCGCTCGGACCGGTGATCGTCGCCGGCACGATCGACGTCGCCAACGCCATCATCGCGGAATCGACCCTTTCGTTCCTTGGCCTCGGCTTCCCGCCCGACATTCCCACCTGGGGACGCATCCTGTTCGATGCCAAGGACTACCTCGACTTTGCGCCGCACTGGGCGCTCTTTCCCGGGGCCGCAATCTTTCTCACCGTGCTGACGATCAACTTCATCGGCGACGGATTGCGCGACACGCTCGATCCGCGCAAGGTGATGTAGCGATGCGCCCGGTTGGCCGCCCCGGCCACGCGGCCAGCCCCAAGTCGGGGATTTGACGTGGGCGAGCACCTGCTCGAAATACGCGGGCTCAAGACGCATTTCGCGACCGACGACGGCATGGTGCACGCGGTCGACGGCGTCGACCTCACCATCGAGCGCGGCGAAACGCTCGGCGTGGTCGGCGAATCGGGCTGCGGCAAGACGGTCACCGCGCTCTCCGTGCTGAAGCTGATCGCGATGCCGCCCGGGCGCATCGTCGGTGGCCAGATTCTCTGGCAAGGCCGCGATCTCGTTCCGCTGGGACCGAAGGAGATGCAGGGGATCCGCAGCAAGGAGATCGCGATCATTTTCCAGGAGCCCATGACCTCGCTCAATCCGGTTTACACGATCGGCGATCAGATCGCCGAGGTCGTCCGGCTGCATGAAGGACTCGGTCGGGGCGAGGCGATGGACAAGACCATCGAGATGCTCCGGCTGGTCGGCATTCCGAACGCCGAGCGCAGGGTCGGCGACTATCCGCACCAGTTCTCCGGCGGCATGCGCCAGCGCGTCATGATTGCCATGGCCCTGTCATGCAATCCGAAGCTGCTGATCGCCGATGAACCCACCACCGCCCTCGACGTGACGATTCAGGCGCAGATTCTGGAACTTCTGGCGGAGATGAAGTCGCGGTTCGGCATGGCGATCATGCTGATCACGCATGCCATGGGCGTGGTGGCGGAGACGGCGCAGCGGGTGGTGGTGATGTACGCCGGCAAGGTGGTCGAAGAGGCCCCGGTCGAGCAGCTTTTCAGCCATCCGCGGCACCCCTATACGCAGGGTCTGATCCGCTCGATTCCGCGCATCGATACGGCGGCCATCCGCAAGACCCGCCTCGAGACGATCGCAGGCGTCGTGCCGAGCCTGCTGGAACCGGCGCAGGGCTGCCGCTTCGCGCCGCGCTGCCGCTTCGCCAAGGCGATCTGCACCGAGGCCACGCCGCCATTGCGAGAGGTCGGAGCGGGCCACAAGGTCGCCTGCGTCCTATGAGCACCCCGAGGACAGCCGCGCGATGAGCGAACCCCTGCTGCGCGTCAACAATCTGGTGAAGAATTTCTCGATCAGGGGCGGGTGGTTTTCGCGCATGCACGAAAGCGTGCATGCGGTCAACCAGGTGAGCTTCGAGATCGACAAGGGCGAGACGCTGGGGCTGGTGGGCGAGTCCGGCTGCGGCAAGTCGACTACGGGGCGCTGCATCCTGCGGCTGATCGAGCCGACCTCGGGCGAGGTGTGGTTCGAAGGCAAGAACGTCACCGCCCTGGACAGGGCTTCGTTGCGAGCGCTGTGCCGCGACATGCAGATCATCTTCCAAGACCCCTATGCCTCGCTCAACCCGCGCATGACCGTGGGCGCGATCATCGGCGAGGCGCTGGTCATCCACCATCTGGCGAAGACCAGGGAGGAGTTCGAGGACCGGGTCGTGCAGCTGCTCGAGACCGTCGGGCTGCATGCGGATCATATGCGCCGTTATCCGCATGAGTTCTCAGGCGGCCAGCGTCAAAGGATCGGCATCGCGCGGGCGCTGGCGGTGTCGCCGAAGCTGATCGTCTGCGACGAGCCGGTCTCCGCGCTCGACGTTTCCATACAGGCGCAGGTCATCAATCTGCTGGAGGACCTGCAACAGCAGTTCGGCCTGACCTACATCTTCATCGCTCACGATCTGGCGGTCGTCGCGCATATCAGCACGCGCGTCGCGGTCATGTACCTCGGCAAGATCGTCGAGCTCGCGACAGCGCGCGACCTCTACACCACGCCGCTGCATCCCTATACCGAGGCGTTGCTGTCGGCGGTGCCGATTCCGGAGCCGAAGGCGAAGCGCAAGCGCATCGTGCTGCAGGGCGATGTGCCGAGCCCGATCCGGCCGCCCTCCGGCTGCCAATTCCACACCAGGTGCCCGATCCGCAAGCTGCCGTTATGCGCCACGGAGGCGCCGCTGCTGCGAGAGAGCTCCAAGGGGCATTGGGTGGCCTGCCATCTACGCGGGTGACGGGCAGGCGCGCTGCGTCGGCGTTCATGGCCAGACGGGATGCCAGCGCCCGGTCTCGTAGTCGAAATAACGGGCCACCTGCGTGCCATCCCAGTGATACTTGAGATGCTTGGTCTGCAAGGGAATCCCAATCGCCTTCGGACGGAAGATCCCGACGCAATGTCCGCCCGGATTGCGGACACTCGGATACACCACGCCGGTGCTGCCGGCGTCGCGTAGGACTGCCGCAAAGGGGCGGCTGGCGGCGTACGAGGCCGGATCGAGCAGCCGCGCCTGCTCGGCCGCCGACAGGCTTTCGACGGCGTGAAGCCGCGCGCCGATCGCTCCGACGAGAACGTGCATGTCCTCATGGCGGATGCCGTCGCCACTGTCTGCGGCAAGGCGGCCGAAGTGATGCGCCGTTTCGCGCAGCGCTGTTTCGAATTCACGGCCCGCGTAATAGACGCCGTAGCTGCCGTCGCTGAAGCGTGATCCCTTGGGATTGAGGTGCGTGAACGGCGCCATGACGTAGGTGGCGCCCGTTCCGCTGACGCGTTGCTCGGCGGGCACCAGCCGTATCTCGCCGATCTCGTCGCG
>JACQDQ010000486.1 GCA_016201015.1 Pseudomonadota bacterium
ATTATGGCGTCGGAGGGGCCATCGCCGAATGAAAGGAAGTTGGCAAAGCTGCGCTTGATCGCGGCCATGTTGGCGGCGATGGTCGCCTCGCTCAGCAACTGGCGGGACTCGTCCTTGCCCGATGGGTCGCCGACCTTCGTTGTGCCGCCGCCCATGAGGGCGATCGGCCGATGGCCGGTCATTTGCAGCCATCGCAACATCATGATCGAGACGAGGTTGCCGACATGCAGTGAATCGGCGGTGCAATCATAACCGACGTAAGCCGTGACCGTACCGGCACGTGCGGCCGCGTCGAGCCCCTCGAATTCAGTGCATTGATGGATGTAGCCGCGCTCGGTCAGAACGCGGAGGAAATCAGAGCGGGGCTTGGACATCGGCGGGGTCCGCGTTCTGGGGCCGCGAGCTGGCAGGGCGGCTGGTCTAGCACGATTGTCGGGCGGGCGACAATTCTGCACCGATGGCAAGCACGGGATGTACGACGTGAATTGGCGCGGCCCTATTGTCATGGGCCCGATCGCGCACCACAAGCTGCAACTGTCCGATACCCGTGCGCAGCTTGCGGACTAGTTAGCCGTCATTGACGAGTGTCAGTCGGTCAAGCCGGCGACCGGTCGCTCCGACGCAGTGTCGACGGCGCCTAGCGGACTTCCGCCCGGCGCCTGACCGGCTCCCGCACCCCCTGCTCACCGGATTTCGCGTTCTGTTGAGCGATATAGTCGTGGACATGTGCCGACAGCTTGTCGAGCTTGTCGGTGAAAAAATGGTTTGCACCCTTGATCACGCGATAGTCGATGTGGATGTCGCGCTGCTTGCTCAGCCGCTCAGCCAACTTTCGCGTCGACTCCTCGGGGACGATATCATCGCGATCCCCCTGCAAAATCAATCCGGAGGAGGGGCACGGCGCCAGAAAGCCGAAATCGTAAACGCTGGCCGGCGGCGCGACGGAGATGAAGCGATCGATCTCCGGCCGCCGCATGAGGAGCTGCATACCGATCCACGCACCGAACGAGAAGCCCGCCACCCAACAGGCCGCCGCATTGGGGTTCGACGACTGCAGCCAGTCGAGAGCCGAGGCGGCATCGGTGAGTTCGCCCTCGCCACGGGAAAATGTTCCTTGGGAGCGACCGACGCCGCGGAAATTGAACCGTAGAGTGGCAAAGCCCGAGCGCACAAAGGATTGATTTAGATTGTAAATCACCTTGTTGTGCATGGTGCCGCCGTGCTGGGGGTGAGGGTGCAGCATGAGGGCGATGGGCGCCCTTTCATTCTTGCTCGGCTGGTAGCGGCACTCCAGACGGCCTTCGGCTCCATTGATGATGACATCAGGCATGGGCGTGAATCGACCTAAATTACCCCGTGTGAGGAAGTTCAATTATTATCCGACTTTACAGGTCGGATATTTTCGGTTTGAGCCGCTAAAAAGGGCCAGGAAAATCTTGACTGTGCCACTCGGACTTCCTACGTTCACGTGAGCGGCACCTGGCTCCGGCAAAGCGGCGTAACGACTTGTAGGGACCACGGTTCTGCCGTTTTAGGGCTCGCCATAATAGGGAGTTGAGGCTCGTATGTTCAAGCGCCTTCGCGAGCATATCGATTCGATCATGGCACGGGATCCAGCGGCCCGTTCACGACTCGAAGTGGTACTCTGTTACCCAGGATTTCACGCCGTCATTTTTCATCGCTTAGCGCACGAATGCTGGCGCCTCGGCCTTCGCCTGCTCGCGCGCTTCGTCTCACATGTCGGCCGGGTGCTCACCGGAATCGAGATTCATCCCGGAGCCGAGATCGGCCGCCGCCTTTTCATCGATCACGGCATGGGGCTGGTCATCGGTGAGACCGGGGTGGTCGGCGACGACGTTACGCTCTACCACGGAGTGACTCTGGGGGGTACTGCGTCCGAACGGGTCAAGCGCCATCCCACCTTGGAGAGCGGCGTGATTGTCGGTGCCGGAGCGAAGATTCTGGGACCGATCACGGTCGGCGCCGGCGCTCGCGTCGGCTCGAACGCGGTTGTCCTCAAGGACGTGCCGCCGGGAGCGACAGTCGTCGGCGTGCCAGCGCGCGAGGTGGCGCGCGAGCGCGCCAGGCCCTCCGAGTTTTGTGCTTACGGCTCGGCCGGCGATCTGCCGGACCCGGTTGCACGGGCGATGGACTCGCTGTGTGCCGACCTTGGCACGGTGCGCGCCCGCGTGGCGGAGCTGGAGGGCCTGCTCGCCGCCCTGCGTGACCAGGTGGAGGCCAGCGACCAGGCCGCCACCCTGGCAGCGGCGCGTGCAGCCGAGGCCAAGGGATACGATTTCGCCAACAAGGGAGAAATCCGGTGAAACTGAGCACGAAAGGGCGCTACGCCGTTATGGCGATGGTCGACCTTGCGGCGCGCGGCGAGGGCGGCCCTGTCGCGTTGGCCGATATTGCCGAACGCCAGGAAATCTCGTTGTCATACCTCGAGCAGCTCTTCGCCAAGCTGCGCAAAGGCGGCCTCGTCAAGAGCGTGCGTGGCCCCGGCGGCGGCTATCTGCTGGCTCATACCGTGGATGAGACTCGCATCTCGGACATCATCTTGGCGGTCGATGAGCCGATCCGCGCGACGCGCTGCCAGCCCGGTTCGCCGGCGGGATGCCAGACGACCAAGGCGCGCTGCATGACCCACGATTTGTGGGAGGAGCTCGGCAATCAAATCCATCTCTATTTGAGTTCGGTGTCATTGGCCGATGTCTGTAGCCGGCGAATACTCGGCACCAGCGGACTAATTGCGCATACTGAGCGGCCGCAGAACGGGGCATCCGCCACGCCGGCGGCTGCAGCCGAGTAGCGAGACTGCGCGCGACGTACCAAGGCCAGCCATGAACCGCCCCGTCTATCTCGACTACAACGCCACGGCGCCGCTGAAGCCGCCGGTGATTTTGGCGGTGAGTGCGGCCTTGGCCGAAGTCGGCAACGCGTCGTCGGTGCATCGTTGGGGCCGGTTGGCGCGCCGCCGGGTCGAGACCGCGCGCGAGGCGGTGGCAGGATTGCTTGGCGCCGGACCACAGCAAATCGTGTTTACCAGCGGCGGCACGGAGGCCAACAATCTCGCCCTCGCGGCGGGCGGCCGACGGCTCATGGTCGCGGCCACCGAGCATGATTCGGTTTTGCGCGCTGCACCGGACGCCGAGATTGTGCCGGTCGATCGGCGCGGCATCATCGATCTGGCGGCGCTCGACAAGTCGCTCGCTCGCGATTCGCGCCCGGCTTTGGTCGCCGTGATGCTGGCCAACAACGAGACCGGCGTCGTGCAGCCGCTTGCCGAGGTCGTTCGCTTGGCCCATGCACGGGGCGCGCTGGTCCACTGCGACGCGGCGCAGGCGGTTGGCAAGGTCGACGTCGACATGCAGGCGCTGGGCGTCGACATGCTGACAGTCTCGGCGCATAAGTTTGGCGGCCCGCAGGGCGTGGGCGCGGTGGTTGTCGCGGACCACGTCGAATTGTCGCCGCTGCTGCGCGGTGGCGGCCAGGAGCGTGGCCGTCGCGCGGGCACGGAGAATGTCGCGGCCATCGCCGGTTTCGGCGCGGCCGCACGCCTTGCGGCAGAGGAAATGCCGACGATGGCGCGGTTGGCGGGCCTGCGCGATGGCCTCGAGGCTCGCCTGCGGCGGCAGGTGTCAGAACTCGTGACGTTCGGCGCGGACGCCGACCGCCTGCCGAACACAAGCTGCCTCGCCATGCCGAACGTGTCGGCTGAAACACAGGTAATGGCGTTCGACCTCGCCGGAATTGCCGTGAGCGCGGGATCGGCTTGCTCCTCGGGCAAGGTGCGGTCTTCGCACGTGCTCGCGGCTATGGGCGTCCCATCCGCGCTCGCCGGCAGCGCAATCCGCGTTAGCCTCGGTTGGGCGACGTCGGAGGCCGACTTGGATCGGTTCGTTGAGACTTGGACGCAGTTGTGGTTCCGCCTGGGCGCAGGCAAAACGCAAAGGGCGGCGCCGGCGGCGTGACAAGTTGGAATCGGGAAGGACGTGATATGACGACGGCGAACGGTGGGACCATTCGGCGCAATGAGCCGGACCGGCCCGTCTATCTCGACTATCAGGCGACGACGCCGCTCGATCAGCGGGTGCTCGACGCAATGATGCCGTATTTCATCGAGAAATTCGGCAACCCGCACTCGCGAAGCCATGCCTATGGCTGGGAGGCTGAGAAGGCGGTAGAAGCGGCACGCGAGCAGGTGGCAGAGCTGATCAACGCCGACCCGCGCGAGATCATCTTTACCTCGGGCGCGACCGAATCGAACAATCTGGCAATCGCCGGCGCCGCCCGCTTTTACAAAGACCGGAAGAACCACATCGTCACTTTGGTGACCGAGCACAAATGCGTGCTCGACAGCTGCCGTCATCTTGAGCAGGAGGGAGTCCACGTCACCTACCTGCCGGTGCAGAAGAACGGCCTCGTCGATCTCGATGCCCTGAAGCAGGCGATCACCGATAAGACGGTGCTGGTTTCCATCATGGCCGTGAACAACGAGATCGGCGTCATCCAGCCGCTCAAGGAGATCGGCGCGATGTGCCGGGCGCGCGGCGTGCTCTTCCATAGCGACTGCGCTCAGGCCTACGGCAAGATTCCGCTGGACGTCGATGCAATGAAGATCGATCTCATGAGCATCTCGGGCCACAAGATCTACGGGCCGAAGGGGATCGGCGCGCTCTACGTGCGGCGCAAACCCCGCGTGCGGCTCGTGGCGCTGATCCACGGCGGTGGGCAGGAGCGTGGCATGCGCTCCGGCACGCTGCCGACGCCGCTCTGTGTCGGTCTCGGCGAGGCGGCAGCGATCGCCAAACGTGAGATGGCGTCCGAGGCGGAGCGTCTCAAGATGCTGCGCGACCGCTTCCATAAGCGGATAATCGAGAGGCTGTCGGAGGTCTATCTCAACGGCGATCTCGAAGCCAGGATTCCCGGCAATCTCAATCTCAGCTTCGCCTATGTCGAGGGCGAAGGGCTGATGATGGGCATCAAGGATCTCTCGGTATCGTCGGGCTCGGCTTGCACATCGGCGTCGCTCGAACCATCCTATGTGTTGCGAGCACTTGGCGTCGAGGAGGAGCTGGCGCACACGTCGTTGCGCATCGGCTTCGGGCGCTTCACGACCGAGGCGGAGGTGGACTATGCGGCGGACCGCATCATTGCGGCCGTGCAAAAGCTGCGCGATATGAGCCCGTTGTGGGAGATGGCGCAGCAGGGCATCAACATCAAATCGATCCAGTGGGCTGCTCACTAATCGGGCAGTAAGCTTTGATTGCGACTTAATCGAGTAGAAGCAAGGAGACCACCATGGCGTACAGCGAAAAGCTCATCGATCACTTCGAGCATCCCCGGAATGTCGGGGCACTCGACAAGAACGACCCCAGCGTCGGCACCGGCCTGGTCGGCGCGCCGGCCTGCGGCGACGTGATGAAGCTGCAGATTCATGTCGGCCCCGACGGCGTCATCAAGGATGCAAAGTTCAAGACCTTCGGCTGCGGTTCGGCCATTGCGTCGAGTTCGCTCGTCACCGAATGGGTCAAGGGCAAGTCGCTCGATGAAGCGGCGTCGATCAGGAATACGCAGATCGCGCAGCACTTGGCCCTGCCGCCTGTCAAAATCCATTGCTCGGTACTGGCCGAGGATGCGATCAAGGCGGCGGTTGCCGACTACCGGTCGAAGCAGAACCAGGAAAAGAGCGCCGCGGAGTGAACGTACGCTTTTTGGACAGCTTGTAGAGGACGTAGACGTGACTGAAGCATCTCGAACCGCGGCCAAAGAGGCGCCTGCTCGTCGGCCGCTGCGACCCAGGCCGCCGCCGATGACGGTTTCCCCGGCGGCGTTGGCGCAGGTGAAGCGCCTGCTCGAGAAGCGCGGCAAGCCGTCGGCGGGCGTGCGCGTCGGTGTGCGCACCCGCGGCTGCTCGGGGCTGAGCTATACCCTCGAATATGCCGACAGCAAGAGCGCGATGGACGAGGCGGTGGAGCAGGACGGCGTCACCATTCTGATCGATCCCAAGGCGTCGATGTTTCTGTTCGGTACCGAAATGGACTTTGTCGAGGAGAAGCTCCAAGCGGGCTTCGTCTTCCGAAATCCGAACGAAAAAGGCCGGTGCGGGTGCGGCGAATCATTCCACGTTTGACGCGTTTCGACGGCCCCGCGACGGCCGGCCCCGAGAGGCCGGCCGTCGTGCTTTAGGGTGCAGTACGGCGACGATTTAGGCGGATTTGTGGATGGACGAGGTACGGCAATATGAAAGCGCGGCAGCGGCACGGGCGGTCGTCGCCTGCTGGTCGTGTCGCGGGCCGATCGGACCCAGTGCACTTTTTTGTGCGACCTGCCGCGCGGTGCAACCGCCTGGGGCGCTCGATCACTTTGCGCGGCTCGGCTTTCCGCCGGCATTCGCGGTCGACGAGGCCGAGATCGATCGGCATTATTTCGCTGCCCAGCGCCTTCTCCATCCGGATCGCTTCGCCACCAGAACGGCGCGCGAGCGGGCGATATCGCAAAGTCAGGCGGTGAGCCTCAACGAGGCCTATGAGACGCTGAAGGACCCGCTGATGCGCGCCAACTACCTCCTCAAACTCAAAGGGATTGACGTCAATCCTGATGGCTGTAACACCATCCGCGATCCTACCCTGCTCATGGAGCAGATGGAGCAGCGAGAGGCGCTGCAGGCGGCTGAGACAGCGGAGGATGTCGCGCGGCTCGCGCGGGGGGCGAAAGATCAGCTCGAAGCCTGCCTGAAAAGGGTCGCCGCGGCGTTTGTGGCCGACGATCTGGCCGTAGCGGAAAGCGAGACGACCAGGCTCAAATACTTGGTCAAGCTCGTTGAAGAAGCGCGCCTGCGCAGGGCAAAGTTGATCCGGGTGAATGACTGATGCTGCTGCAGATCCACGAACCAGGCGAGACGCCGCTGCCGCATGAAGGCGAGCGCGGCCTCGCCGTCGGTATCGACCTCGGCACGACGAATTCGGTCGTTGCGGTGTCGAGCGGCCAGAAGGCGGAGGTTGTGCGGGATAGCGCCGGCCGGGGTCTTGTGCCGTCGGTCGTCGCTTATCTCGATGGCGATCGCCTGATGGTCGGCGAGGATGCGCGGCGGGAGCTGCTTGAGCGTCCCGATGTCGTCGTGAGTTCGATCAAGCGCCTGATGGGCCGCGGCGCTGCCGACGTCAAATCGCTGGCCGGAACGCTGCCGTATGAACTGGCGACGCCGGCCGACGGCGGCATGGTACGGCTCAGGATCAACGGTCGCACGCTTAGTCCGGTCGAAGTTTCTGCGGACATTCTGCGCGAACTCAAGGCGCGCGCCGAGGCGGCGCTTGGCCGGGCCGTCGACCGCGCGGTGATCACCGTGCCGGCCTATTTCGACGATGCCGCGCGCACGGCGACGCGCGATGCCGCGCGGCTGGCCGGCCTTGAGGTGTTGCGCCTGGTCAACGAGCCGACCGCGGCGGCGCTTGCCTACGGTCTCGATCGCGCGGCAGAGGGGCTGTACGCCGTCTATGACCTGGGCGGAGGCACGTTCGATTTCTCGCTGCTGCGGCTCGAGAAGGGCGTGTTCCAGGTTCTCGCAACCGGCGGCGACGCGGCCCTCGGCGGCGACGATTTCGACCATGCGGTCGCCGAGCGCTTCCTTGCCGAGCGCGGCGGGGACGTGACGCGCGACGAAGTGAAGCAGGCGTTGGTGACGGCGCGCCTGGCCAAGGAGTGCCTCACCGACAAGGACGGCTGGGAGGGCACGCTGATGCTCGATTCCGGCGACAGCGA
>JACQDQ010000511.1 GCA_016201015.1 Pseudomonadota bacterium
TCGTCGGCGCCGTGGCGATCGGCGCGGCGGTCGAAACCAGCGGTCTCGCCGAGCGGGCCGCTCGGTTTCTCAGTCGCGGCGCCCGGGGCAGCCCGGCGCGCCTTTACTCGCAGATGATTGCAGCGCTTCCCGCGCTCGCGTTCCTGGTCCCGTCGGCGATCACGCGCAACGCCATCCTGATTCCCGCCTATCGGGATGCGCTTGACGCCATGGGCGTCCGCAAGACCGATCGCGTCGGGCGGGCTTTGATGTTGGCGCTGGGCATGCTCAACCCGCTCGCGTCCTCCGCGCTGCTGACCGGCGGCATCGCGTCGATTGCCGCCGCCACCTTGCTGGGCGGTTTCTCCTGGGTGCGCTGGTTCACGCTCATGGCCGTGCCCTATTACGCGCTCATCCTCGTGGGCGGGATCTATCTCCGGTTCATGGTCGGAACGTTCGAAACCGGGATTGCCGAACGCCTCTCGACGACGAAAGGCGAACCGCTTTCGGCGTTGGAGAAAAAAACGCTCGTTATCCTTGCCGTTACGTCGGCTCTCTGGTTGACCGATACGGTACACGGCCTGTCTCCGGCAATTCCGGCACTTTTGGCGGCCACGGTCCTTCTGTGCCCGAGGATCGGCGTCCTGCCCTGGAAGACCTTCGAATCCAAGCTGTCCTGGGGCCTCATCCTTACCGTCGGCGCTTCCATGTCGCTCGCGCGCATGATGACCGAAACCGGTGCGGCGGCGTGGTTGGGCCACAAATTCGTCGGCCAGTTGGTGGGCTTGGCCGGGCTTCCTCTGGTTCTGATCGTCCTGCTTGTGGTCGCGGTCGCGCTGATTCACCTGGCGATCACGAATCTCGCGGCCTGCATCGCCCTGCTGATTCCCGTCGCCGCGACGATTGCGGAAGCCGCGGGGCTGAACGCCGTTGTTTGCGGCCTCGTGGTCACGATCGTGGTCGATGCGGTCGTTCTGTATCCGGTTCAGACCGCGGCCAACCTGCTGGCGTACGAAACCGGCTACTTCGACGCGGCGGACGTTCGTCGGCTCGGCTTCGGCATGTTTGTTCTGACAACCCTGGTGGTGCTCCTGTCGCTCCCGTACTGGGGGATGCTGGGCCTGCCCCTGACCCTTCAATGATCTTCGAGAGGGGGCCGACGACGATGAATCGGAGACAGTTTGTGCAGCTCTGCGCCGCGATATCGTTCGGCGTGACGCTTCCCACACCGATATTCGGCCAGGAGAAATGGCCGGCCCGCCCGGTGAGGGTGGTTGTGCCCTTTGCGCCGGGTGGAACGACCGACCTGATCGCCCGCGTCGTCGCGGGTCCCATGAGCCAGACACTGGGGCAGCAAGTCATTGTCGATAACAGGGCCGGCGCGGGCGGCGCCCTTGGTGCCGACATCGTGGCCAAGGCGCCGAAGGACGGCTACACGCTGGCGGTCGGGACGGTGTCTACCCACGCCATCGGGCCCGCGCTCATGCGCAGTCCGCTCTACAAGCCTGACGCCGATTTCACGCCTATCGCTGTCATGGCGACCACGCCCATCGCTGTCTTCGTCCATCGCTCGGTTGGGGCGGTCACGCTGGCCGAGTTGCAGGAGAAGACGCTGGCCCATCCGGGCGCCTTCAATTTCGGCTCGCCGGGCAATGGCTCCCTGGGTCATTTGGCGGGCCTGTGGTTCAACCAGCTGGCGGGGCTGGATCTGACCCACGTGGCCTATCGCGGCAGCGCCCCCGCGCTTCAAGATCTTCTCGCCGGACGCATACACGTGATGTTCGACAATATTCCCGCCGCTCTTCCGCATATCGCGTCGAAGGATGTGGCCGCGGTGGCCGTTGCCTCTCCATCACGCGTCAGCGCTCTGCCCGATGTTCAGACGACGGTGGAGGCAGGGTTCCCGACGTTCCAAATCCTGACATGGACGATGCTGCTGGCGCCGGCTGGAACTCCCGCCGGGGTCGTTGCCGCGGCAAACGCTGCCGTGAACGCGGCATTGCGCGACGAGAAGATCCGTGCCCGTCTCGCCGAGGTGAGCGCCGATGCGCGCGGCGGCTCGCCCGATGAAGCGGCGACGTTCCTGCAGGCCGAGCTTGCGAAGTGGGTGCCGATAGCAAAGGGTTCGGGCGCTAGTATGGAATGACACCGCCAGCGTGTGGCAGCCGCTTACGAGCGGAAAGCGGAAACTGGCGAGCCGCTAATAGTGGCCGTTCATGAGTTAACCTCCTAGATCTGCTCGGGTACGCCTTCGCGCTTCCGCCACTCCGCAAGTAGGGCGCGTCGTCGCCGCGGATAGCGCTCGCCCGTGGGCTTGGCTTTGATGATCCGGTCAGCGCGGAAATGCCGGAAGTCCTGGCGGGTCTCGCACCATGCGGCGATGACCCGCACCCGGTCGAAGAAACCGAGGGCGAACGGCCAGATCGTGCGCTCGGTCCGCCGGCCCTCGGCGTCGGCGTAGGAAATGCGCAGCTTGCGCTCCGCTCGGATCACGCGTCGCAGCTCGGACAGGTCGGCCTGCGTGGCGGCGATCGGTTCGCCCGGTCCGACGAGGAGGCCGGTATCGCCGGCCTTGTCGCGCAACTCCGCCGGCAACACCGCCGCGATCTTGGCCAAGGCGTTCGCTGCCGCCGCGCCGAGCGGGCCATCGCCGCGGTCTTCGACCCAGCGCAGGCCGAGAACCAGGGCCTCGATCTCGTCATCGCCGAACATCAACGGCGGCAACGTGAAACCCGGGCGGAGAACGTAGCCCAGCCCGGCCTCGCCTTCGATCGGCGCTCCTTGTCCGACGAGGGTTGCGATGTCGCGGTAGATGGTGCGTTCCGAAACCTCGAGCTCGGCAGCCAGGCTGGCGGCCGTCACCGGGCGCCGATGGCGTCGCAAGACCTGGATCAGATCGAGAAGGCGCGCGGAGCGGGACAAGCCGGACACCTGGCTGAAGCTGACGGAAAGGCGATGCTACCGTAGCCGGCATACATATTCATCTGTTTCACCGGCTCGCGCGACCCATTGACGCAATCAAATTTCCAACCACAGGACAGTTTTTAGGACAAATTTGACGTTGACTCGCCGATACTCGAACCCCAGGATTTATCAAGGCATATAAAACTGTAAGAATATTCTCGGCACCCGCGCGGGTTATCGCTGACGCGACCGAAGGGAATGGAACGGATGGATCTCGGCCTGAAGGACAAGGTCGTTCTGGTCGCCGCCGCCAGCCAGGGGATCGGCAAGGCGACGGCGCTCGGCTTCGCGCGCGAAGGGGCCAAGGTTGCGATCTGCGGTCGCGACGATGCGCGTCTCGCGTCGGCGCGGCGCGAGATTGAAGGTGTCGCGACCGGACCGGTCCTGGCGGTGCGCGGTGATGTGTCGCGCGCCGACGACATCGAGCGCGTGGTCGATGCCGTCGCCCGTGAGTGGGGCACGATCCACGTGCTGGTCAACAACGCCGGCGGGCCGCCGCCCGGCCGGTTCGATCAGCTCGCTGACGCGGACTGGCAGAAGGCCGTCGAGCTGACATTGATGTCGGCGGTACGGCTGGCCCGCGCCGCGCTGCCGCCAATGCGTCGCCAGCGTTGGGGGCGCATCGTCAATCTCGCCTCCTACTCGGTGAAGCAGCCGATCGACGAGCTGTTGCTGTCGAACAGCATCCGACTGTCGGTACTCGGATGGGCCAAGACGCTGGCCAATCAGCTCGCCGGCGAAGGCATCCTGATCAACACCGTATGTCCGGGCTGGACGGGCACCGAGCGCGTCGCGGCGATCGTCGCCGGCAAGGCGAAGGCCGAGGGGCGGGCGCCCGCCGACATCGAGCAGGATATCGCGCGACGAATCCCGATGGGCCGCCTGGGCCGGCCTGAGGAAATCGCCGACCTCATCGTCTTCCTGGGATCGGAGCGCGCCAGCTACATCACCGGAACGGCGATCCAGGTGGACGGCGGCATCGTGCAGGGATTTTATTGAGGCGACGCTAGGGGCGCCGAGCGACGAAAGAGGCGAACGCTACGGCAGGAATCGCGACGGCGCGCACGATCGATATCCACGCCCACGCGGTGCTCGCGGAGACGATGGGCGCGGCGAGCCGCTTCGGACCGGAACTGGGCGCGGATGCGCAGGGCAAGCCGTGGTTTCGCGTCGGCGACTATCGCCTGCTCGGCGTGAAATATCGCGACATCCTCGGCGGCGCCTGGGTGTGGGGCAAATCCGGCCACCCGCCCTATGGTCCGGCGGAGGTGCGCGTCGACGCGAGGGACCACCCGATCCTGCGCGGGCATCCCGACTTCGCGATCGATGACGAGGTCTATGGCGACCTTGCGCTTGCCGCCGATATCGTGCCGCTGATGCGGGCGCGGGCCGACGACGGCGCCGCTGGCTGGCATCCCATGCTGTGGGAACGCCGCGTCGGACACGGCCGTGTGGTCTACGACGCGCTCGGCCACGACGAAGCGGCGCTGAGCCACGTCGTCCATCGCCGAATCGTCGCCCGCGGCGCGCTGTGGGCGCTTGGCCGCGCTACGGCCGAGCTGGACGCCGCCTGACGCGGGAAATCGTCCGGCCGGGTGCGCAAAATGATCGACGCTGCTTGTCGGTTCTAGGCGAGATCCGATCAAGTTGGCCCTCTCCCCCGCAAGCGGCGGAGAGGGCGGATTCCGCGGTGCTGCCGAGTTGAACTTGCTGGAA
>JACQDQ010000495.1 GCA_016201015.1 Pseudomonadota bacterium
CCGGCATCTACACGGCCGCGCGCGACGCCCGCGCCGCGCCGCTGCGCGATCGTCCCGCGCCGGACCTTGTTATCACGACATTTCGTTCTATATAGGAACGAAACGGAGACACACAAGTGGCGATGAATACCCCTATTTCCTATCGGAACACACGCGCCGCGCCGGCGAATCAATAGCTCTCGAGCAAGCTCTTGATCGAACTGGGAAAAATAACCCTATTTCCTATCGGACCAAACGGAACAGGGGACCGTGTGTGGAAGGGTGTAGTCCCGGCGTCGGCTGACCGTCCGCCATGCCGCCCATGGTTCGGCGCCGGTCTCGCCGGAGCGGATGCCGCGCTAGCGCGACAAATTCTGCAGCATCTTGGGATCGCGAATGTAGAGCGTCTTGTGCCGCCGCTCGACGATGCCGCGCCTGGCCAGGTTGCCGATCGCGTAGGCGACGGTCTCGCGCGTCGTGTTGGCCCAGCTGGCGATCTCCTGGTGATTCGGCAGGTCGTCGATGACCCAGATGCCGTCGACATTGGTGGCCGGGCGGGCCAGGCGCATCAGCTCGTTGTAGATGCGCTGGTCCGGGCCCAGAAGACTCAAATCGGTGACGCGGTTGTCGAGCAACCGGATGATCGAGGCGAAGCGCTCGAGCAGCCTGAGCGCGATGAAGCCATGATCGCGCAGCAGTTCGCGGAAATCCTGGGCCGACAGCGAGGCGACGACGCATTCTTCGTTGCCGACGACCGCAGCCGTACGCCCCTTGCCGTCGAGCGCGGCGATTTCACCGAACATGACGCCGTTGGCCAGGGTGGCGAAGGTGATGGTGCCGGCCTTCTCGCCGGATTCGACGTTGTGGACGACGCGCGCCGAGCCGGAGACGAGGAAATACATCTCGGTCGACTGGTTATTGCGATCGACGATGACGGCGTCCTTGTCGAAACGACGCCAGACGCATTTCGTCTCCAACGCGCGGACCCTGTCTTGCGGCAGGTCCGCCAGCATCGTCACGCCGGCCAATGTCCATGTCCCACTGTCGCTCATGCCCCCCTCCCGGGCAGCCACGACCAAGCGGTCCGTGCTGAACTCGCCACGATAGTGCGATTCACCATTATTTCCAATAGTCTTGGCCTATCGCGTCGCATCGCCGACGCCGCGCAGGTGCCACAGCAGGGCGGTGACGATGTTCGAGAAGTCGTCCGTCCACACCCCGGCCGCCGGGTAGACCGGCATGGCGGTCCAGCCGGGCCGCCCGGCGAGCGGCGCGAGATCGGCCTCGCGGCGTGCCAGCACCACCCACACCGACGGATACTTGGCCAAACCCGGCTCGTCGAGCTTGATCGGGTCGAGACGGGTCAGGCTGGCCAACCCGAGATCGGCGGCCATGTTGCCCAGCACCGGACGCAGCTCGAGGAAGCGGTTGCTGATGTGGACCGCGATGATTCCACCGGGCGCGAGCTTCGAGAAATAGAGGCGCATCGCCTCGCGCGTGATCAGATGCAGCGGGATCGAATCCGAGCTGAAGGCGTCGAGAACGAGCGCGGCGTAGTGGGCCGCGGGCGCCGCGGCAAGCGTCAGGCGCGCATCGCCGAGCACCACCTCGGTACGCGGCGGACAGTCGCTGAGGAAGGTGAAATAGCGGCGGTCCCGCGCGATCCGCTCGTTTGCCGGATTGATCTCGTAGAAGGTGAGGCTTTGCCCGGCGCGGCCGTAGCAGGCGAGACTGCCGGCGCCGAGCCCGACCGCGGCGACCGGCCGGCTGTCGATGACCGGCGCGAAGGCGGCGAACACGTCGCCGAGCGGCCCGCTCGGGTGATAGTAGCTCTGCGGCTCGAGCCGCCGCGCCGGATCGAGGCTTTGCACGCCGTGCACCGTCGTATTGTGCACGAGCACATGCGTGCCGGCGGCGAGGCTTTGATTCACCCGAAGCACGCCGAAGAAGTTGCGCTCCCGCTCGAGAATCTCGCCATGCGGGCCGGTCGCCAGCGCGCCGGCGACGAAGATCGCGGCGATCCCCAGCCCGAAGCGGACCGGCCGCAGCGCCAGCATGCAGCCGAAAGGCGTGACGACGGCGGCGACGACCACTCGTCCGCCGAGCGGCATGTCGATGAACGCATCGCGGAAGATGAAGGCGGCGCCGGCAAGAATGACGAAAAAGACCAGCGGCCATACGAGATCGTCGCGACGCTCGCGCAGCGTATCGATTCGTCCCGCGCCCATCTTCGGCCGCAGCAGGCAGGCGAGGACGAGCGCCAGCGGATACTCGACGATCGTCGTGAATATCGCCGGCGCCAGCAGCGCCGCGAACAGGCCGCCGAGAACGCCGCCCAGCGACATGAACAGATAGAACTCGGTCAGGCGCCGCGCCGCCGGACGGCTCCTCGCCAGCTCGCCGTGACAGATCATGGCGGTGACGAAGAACGCCACCAGGTGCAGCAGGAGGATGAAGAACTGCCCGCCGCTCACCTTCAAGAAGTCGGCCATGGCGATCGGCACGACGAAGACCGGCTGCAGCGCCAGCAACAGCCAGTGCGGGATCAGATTGCGCCGCGCGAAGACCAGCACGAAGGTGAGCAGATAGATCACCAGCGGCACCACCCACAGCAACGGCGCCGAAGCGATATCGGTCGTGATGTGGGTCGTGACGCCGATCAGCAGGCTCGACGGCGCAAAGGACAGCAGGATCCAGCGCACCCGCTCGCCCGCCGCCGGGCGTTCGGCGATCGCCGCCGCGCTTGGGGACGATTGCTGACGATTGCCGGCGAGCGCGCCGCAGGCGGCCGTAAGCAGGGCCAGCACGACGAATCCGGCCGTCCAGAACAAGCTTTGCGCGGTGAGCGACAACTGCGGCTCGATCACCGCCGGATAGCCGATGAGCGCGGCCATGCTGCCGAGATTGCTCGCGGCATAGAGGAAATAGGGGTCGGCGCCGGCCACGTGTCCGCTGGCGGCGAACCAGCGCTGCACCATCGGCGCCGTGGCCGAAGCGACCGCGAAGGTCGGCCCCACCGCGCCGACCAGCAGCACCAGCAGCCAGGGCGTCGGATTGGCGCGCGGGTCGGGCAACGCCGCTCCCGCGGCGCTGATCGGCAGCGTCGCGAGAGCGGCGGCGGCGAG
>JACQDQ010000496.1 GCA_016201015.1 Pseudomonadota bacterium
CAGTCCGCGCGCACGCGCCAACGCTTCGAGGCGCGCGCGCCCCGCGTCCACCTCGGCCGCGATGCCGCCGAAACCCGCGACGACGGCGGCGCCGCTGCCCGGCCCGTCGGCGAGGCCGCCCGCGCCCGCCGCTTCGAGCCAGAGGAGTGTCGATCATGAGCCATGCCGCCGATCCGGTGCGTGGTCGCGCCGTCGTCGTACAGCCGAATGAAGGCCCGTCCTACTGGCAGCCCGTTCCCGCCAACGGCCACGCCGATCCCAAGTTCTACCCGGCGCGCACGGGATTTGCCGGGCATTCGATGGGGTTCCAAACCATCGCGCCCGGCGCCCGCGTGCGCGAGCACTCGCACGGCGAACAGGTCGAGCTGCAAATCTGCTTTCGCGGCAGCGGGCACGTGATGGTGGAAGGGGCGCGTCACCGGCTCGTTCCCGGCACCGCCTGCTTCTTGGGCTACGACGTGAAGCACGAGATCGTCAACGACGGCCCGGACGAACTGGTGATGCTCTGGGTCATCTCGCCGCCCGGCCTCGAGGATTTCTTCCAGGCCATCGGCCGCCCGCGCCAGGCCGGCGAAGCGGCGCCGGCTCCGTTCGAGCGTCCGGCCGACATCATCGGCATCGAACGCCGCCTGGGCATGAACGACACCAGGTAGACGCATCGCCGCACGCCGGCGCGCGGAAATTGTCCTCCGGCGATTTGCCGATGCCGACTCCCATGACCGCGGCCGAGGTTCGCGACCTCTATATCCGGCTTTGGCAGCGGCTGTCTGACCTCACCCTTGTAAGTGGGCCGTGGCCGAACCGGCGAGGATTGCCGGCGCGGCATGGCGCGCCGCCATTGCGGGCGGCCGCGTGGAAATCGCTTGCTTGAAATACTATGTAGTTTTATATTTATTACTATATAATAAAAGGAGCCGGCATGAGCGCCGCCGCCCTCGCTCGCATCGCCAGAGGCCTCGCCGGGGCCGAAGAAGAGTCCGATTTCCCGCGCTATCGCCAAATCATCGATGCCCTGGTCCGCGCCATCGAGCGCGGAACGCTGAGCCCGGGCGACCGGCTGCCGCCGGAGACGAAGCTGGCGAAGCTCTTTTCCGTCAGCCTCGGCACCATTCAGAAGGCATTGGCGCATCTCGCCAACGGCGGCTTTCTGCAAAGGACGCGGCGGCGCGGAACGTTCGTTGCCGGCCGTCGGGCCGAAGACGTGTTCGTCTTTCGCTTCCGGAATCCGGAAACCGGAGAAGTCCTCGTTCCATTCACGCGGGTGCTGTCGGTTACCGAGGATCGGTCCGACGGACCGTGGCGCAAATTCCTGCGGGTCGAACGCTGCGTGCTGGTCGAGCGGCTGGTTTGGGTGGAAGGCGACTCGCCGGCGTTCAGTCAGTTCCGCATTTCGCGGGAACACGGCAAGCACCTTCTCGACGAACCGATCGAGGCCCTGCATGGCGTGTCGTTCCACCGCATTCTCGGCAGGAAATTCAACCTGCCCACGGTGCGCACGAGCCACCGGCTGCAATGCCGCAAGCTTGGCCGGGAGGTGTGCCGTCACTTGCTCGTTCCCGAGGGAACCTACGGGACCGTGTGGGACGTGGTCGGCTATTCCTATCAACAAGCGACGACGTACCAATCGCTGCATATTCCGGCCGGCCATCGGCCCATCGAGCTGGATGCCGCGACGGTCGCGCCGCAGCGCCAAGCCGCATGAGCGCACTGGCCATCGCCGACAAACGCCGGCTCGGACGCTGGGCGCTGGCCGGCACGGCCGGCGTGACGCTTGGGTTCATCCTTCTGCCGCTCATTTTCGTCGTCTGGCTCGCCTTCTTCCGGCAGGCGATTCCCTCCTTTCCGCCGCAGGGCTACAGCTTCATGTGGTTCCTGTCGATCGCCGACAATCCGAGATTCGTCGACGGATTCTGGCTGAGCCTGCAGGTCGCCGTCGCCGCGATGATGATCGGCCTGGCGATCGGCGTGCCGGCGGCGCTGTGCCTGGCGCGCTACCGTTTCTGGGCGCGGGAGCCCATCGGCAATCTGTTGCTGCTGCCGCTCGTGGTCCCCGGAATCGTGCTCGGCACTTCGCTTTACGTATTTCATGTCGAGGCGACGATCGTGACCGAGCTGCCGATCCTCGGCTCGGTCGCTGGCCTGGTGGCGGGACATATCCTCATCGTGATCCCCTGGAGCGTGCGCCTGGTGAACGCCAGTCTCGCCGGGTTCGACCGCAGCATCGAGGAAGCCGCGCAGAATCTGGGCGCGACGCCGATGACGACGTTCTTCCGCGTCACGCTGCCGACCATCCGGCCGGGCATCGTGGCGGCGGCTCTTTTCGGCTTCGTGGTGTCGTTCGGCAATCTGGAAATGTCCATGTTCCTGGTCGGCCCGGGCCGCACCACCTTGCCGATCACCATCCTGCAATATCTCGAATATCGCATCGATCCGACGATCGCGGCGGTTTCGGTGCTGCAGCTCCTGCTGATCGGGGCGGCGATGATCTTCACCGACCGTTTCGTAAAGTTGTCGCGGGTGGTGTGACGATGGCGCGGCCCGATGCCGAGCACACGACGACGTCTCAAAGGATGCGATTCATTTCTGAACGCGCACCAAGACCCAACGCCGCAGGTAACCGTGAGGATAGCGAACAGGGAGGAAAACCGAAAATGTCGAATTTTACCAAGTCGCAGATCAGCCGCCGCGGTGCCATCCAAGGGGCGGCGGCTCTGGCAGCCGTCGGCGCGCTGAGCGCCTTCCCGGCCTTTGGCCAGGCGAATAAGAGGATCGTGCTGTCCACCTGGGGCGGCGACTATGCGAAGCTGCTGACCAAACACATCTCGATGCCGGTGCTGGCGCCCAAGGGCTGGGAGGTCATCAACGACGAGGCCCAGGTCGCGCAGCGCAAGACCAAGACCTTTGCGGAGAAGCGTCTGCCCAAGGGCACGTCCGACGTCCAAGCGCTTACGGCGACGGATGTCGCCGAGCTGGCCGAAGTCGACGTGTTGGAGAAGCTCGATCTTTCCAAGATCAAGAATGCAATTAACATCATCAAGACGTTCAGCATCGCCGACTCGCCGTATTTTTCGCCGCACATCTACAGCGGCAAAGTCGTCCTCTATAACCCGAAGATGATCGATCCGCCGCCGACCGGCATTGCCGATCTGTGGAATCCGAAAAACGCAGGCAAGGTCGGCGTCGTCGACATCCAGCATGTCTACACGACGATGGCGGCGGCCTTGGTGGGCGGCGGCAAGACCGGCGATTTCGACAAAGCCAAGAAGATGCTGCTCGAGCTCAAGAAGCTGAAGCCGCGCATCTATCCGAGCAATGAGGCGCTCGCCCAGGCGTTGATGACCGAGGAAGTCGGCCTCTGCATCATGTGGAAGGCGCGCGCCGTGCAATGGCAGAACGCCGGCGCCAATATCCTGACCGTGGCGCCCAAGGAAGGCCTCATTACCTATGTTTCGGGATTCACGATTCCGAAGAACGCGCCGAACAAGGAAGGCGCTTACGCGTTCCTCGATGCGGCGCTCGAGCCATCGGTCCAGGAAGGCTTCGCCGCGGACCTGGGCTACAACCCGGTGGTCGGCAATGCGAAGGTCGCGCCCGATCTCAAGAAGCGCATCGGCTTCACGCCGGACGAAGAGAAGCTTCTCGTCAATCCGGACCTCGAGTTCCTGGCCACGCGGGCGGCGGAACTGAAGGACTTCTGGGACAAGCAATTCAAGGGCGCCTGACACCAGGCATCGGGGTTACGATGACCGCATCGGCGACTGCCGACAGTCTCATCTCGCTCGCCGCGCGCGAAAGGCGCGGCGGGCGGCTGTCGACGGCAACCATGCTGACCGGACCGGCCACGATCTTCGTGACGATCGGCCTGCTCATTCCAATTCTGATTCTGTCCCGCTACAGCCTCAACCAGTTCGTGCCGGGAAAGCTGATGGTCGAGGCACTAACGCTGGAGAACTATGTTCTCTTCTTCACCGATCCGTACTACACGACCGCGTTCTATCGCACGCTGCGGATCGCGTTGACCGTTACCGCCATCTGCCTGGTGCTTGCGCTGCCGCTGGCCTACGAGCTGGCGCGCACGCAAAGCCGGTTCAAGAACCTGCTGATCATGCTGGTCGTGCTGCCGCTGTTCGTCGGCAACGCGGTGCGCGCGGCCGGCTGGATGACCATGTTCGGCAACAAGGGGGCCCTCAACTTCGCCCTGCAATGGATCGGCGTCACGGCGGAGCCGGTCCGTTTCATGTATACCGAGTTCGCCGTCGTCGTCGGCATTCTCGCGGTCAATCTCCCCTATGTCGTGCTGACGCTGCAAAGCGTGATCGAAAGCATCGACCGGTCCGTCGAAGACGCGGCCTTCAGCCTGGGTGCCGGTCCGTTCACGATGGTGCGCCGCGTGCTGCTGCCGCTGGCGCTGCCCGGGCTCGCGGCGGGGGCGATCTTCTGCTTCATTCTCACCATGAACGCCTATGCGACGCCGGTGCTGCTGGGAGGCCCGGAGTTCGTGATGATGGGGCCGCTCGTCTATGTACAGTTCGCGGCCAAGAGCAACTGGCCGTTCGGCGCCGCGGTGGCGGTCATCCTGATGAGCGCGACGCTGCTGCTGACGGCAGCCGCCAATCTGATGGTGCAGCGCCGCTACCGCACCTGAAGCCTCAGTTCGAAGATCACGGGTCGATCGGCGCGACGCATCCACGGCGCGTGGCGCGCGATGAGACGGGAGACATCGATGAAGATCACGTTGTTGGGTACCGGCAATCCGGCGCCGTCATTGAAGCGCATGGGCCCCGGCTACATGGTGTCGGTTGGCAAAGACGTGATCATTTTCGATCACGGGCCCGGCAGTCATCACCGTCTCCTCGAGACGGGAACCAGGGCCACCGATGTCACGCATTCGTTTTTTACCCATCTTCACTACGACCACTTCGTCGATTTTCCGCGCCTGCTGCTCACGCGATGGGACCACGGCGCCGGCCAGATACCCGAGCTGAAGGTCTACGGACCAAGACCGATCAAGGACCTGACCGACAAATTGATCGGGCCCGAGGGAGTCTTCGGCCCGGACATCGAAGCGCGCACGAAGTGGGAGGCGAGCCTCTATGTCTACCACGCCCGCGGCGGCAAGGATCCGCGGCTGCCGCCGGCACCGGAAGTCCGTGAAATCGGCAAGGGGGACATGATCGAGACCGATCACTGGCGCGTGCGCGCGGTCGAGGTTCCGCATGCCCAGCCGTACTTGACGTGCCTGGCCCTTCGGTTGGATACGGACGCCGGATCCATGGTCTACACGGGCGATTCCGGGCCGAGCAAGGCGCTGGAGAAGTTGGCCGAAGGTTGCGACGTGCTTATTCACATGTGTTCGCATATCAGCGGCTCGGTCGATGACGACGCCACCCGCATCGGCACAAGCGGCCACCTTGAGGCGGCACGCACCGCCGCGGCTGCCGGGGCGCGCCGCCTCGTCGCGTCGCACATCTACAATCAGTTCGACCGCCCCGGCATTCGCGAAAGGACGATTGCCGAGATGGCGCGAATTTATGGCGGCGTCATTGTTTTCGGCGAGGACCTTATGGAGCTGTCGGCAGACCCCGAGGCGCCCGGCGACTTTCTTTAGCCGGCCGAGCCGCGAATGCCTTGCGGTCACCGTCCCTCTCCGGTCATGCCATGACGCCGCTCGGGGGAAATGGCGCCATACGGCCGGCGCGCGCCTATTCCTCGCGGCGGCTGCGCTCGAGGCGCTCGTGGCGTTCCTGCGCTTCGAGGCTGAGCGTGGCGATCGGCCGCGCCTCGAGCCGCTTGACGCTCAGCGGCTCGCCCGTCTCCTCGCAATAGCCGTAGCTGCCATCCTCGAGGCGCAGCAGCGCTTGATCGATCTTGGCGATCAGCTTGCGCTCGCGGTCGCGCGTGCGCAGCTCGATCGCCCGGTCGGTCTCCTGCGTCGCGCGATCGGTCAGATCGGGGGCGTGCGAATTGTCCTCCTGCAGGTGCTGCAGCGTCTCGTTCGACTCCTGCAGCAGCTCCCGGCGCCAGCGCATCAATTTCTCCCGGAAATAGGCGCGCATGGCCGGGTTCATGAACGGTTCTCTCTCCGAAGGCCGGTAGTTCGGTGGCACAGGCGGAAGCGACATGGGCTGTTGGTTCGTTTCGTCGGTTGTTGAGCGGGCCGCAGTGTATGAATCTGGCGCCTCCGCTTCAAGCCCGTCGTCGATGATACGCGTCGTCGTCATCGGCCGCGCTCCTGCTCATATTTCGCGATCTCGACCTTGGCCCGCAGCTCGATCTCGTCGAGGATTTCGTGCAGGCGCGGATCGCTGACCGTCTCGCGCCGCTGCCGCGCGAGCTGCGCCAGCCGCGCCAGCGACTCTTGCGGGATCGTTCCGGCAAGCAGCCCATGCCGCAGCTCGTCGAGCTGGTCGAGAATATCGTCGGCACGCTGCGCCGCCCGCTGGCGTCCCGAGATTGGGTCCTCAACCTCCTGCAGCGCGAGCAGGGCATCGACGGTGCCGAGCGGACTGTTCGCGCTGACCCCGCCGGCGGTGCTGCCGCCTTCGAGGTGGCGCAGGAATTCGCCGCCGCGCGCGGGAGCGCCGCGCTCGCCGCGGCGGACGGCCGGCGTCGGCCGGGTGACATGGGTAGGATCTATTTTCATGCGGGTCCGATGCGCTCGCTGCGACATTCCACCGGAAACAGCGCGCACAGTGAGCCGCGACGATTAAGATCGGATTAACCGCGGCAGGAATTGCCGCGCCGACCGGGTCGAGATTGCCGCCGAACCCTGCCGGCCGCCGCGGCAAGGCCAAGAAATAGGCGTCATTTCAATGCACTAGAGAAAGACCCGGCTGGCACGGACTTCGCATATGTCTGGGCAGGGATCCCTCTCACCAGCCTAAGGCGCTTTGGCAGAATGCCCATCGACACCTCTCATCTCACCGCCGGCCCGCCATCGCGGCCGCCGATGCGCCGTCTGGCGCGGCGGCTCCTCGCCGCGCTCGCGGCGCTTGCCGCCATCATGCTGTTCGCCGCGCCCGAGGTTTCGGCCCGCGCCCGCATCAAGGACATCGCCGACTTCGAAGGCGTGCGGTCGAACATGCTGGTCGGCTACGGCCTGGTCGTCGGTCTCAACGGCACCGGCGACACGCTCAACAACTCGCCGTTCACGCAGCAGAGCCTGATCGGCATGCTGGAGCGGCTGGGCGTCAACACGCGCGACATCTCCAACACCTTGCGCACGCGCAACGTCGCCGCCGTCATGGTGACCGGGACGCTGCCGGCGTTCGCGCGGCAGGGCACCCGCGTCGACGTGACGGTCGGCGCGCTTGGCGATGCCGCCAGCCTGTCGGGCGGCACCCTGCTGGTGACGCCGCTGCTCGGCGCCGATGGCGAGGTCTATGCCGTTTCGCAGGGTCCGATCGCCATCGCCGGATTCTCGGCCAGCGGCCAAGGCCAGTCCGTGACCAAGGGAACCCCCACCGCCGGCCGCATCTCCAACGGCGGCATCGTCGAGCGCGAGCTCGGCTTCCAGCTTGCCAGCCTCCGCACCGTCAATATCTCGCTGCGCAACCCCGATCTCACGACGGCGCGGCGCGTCGCCCAGGCGATCAACACATTCCTCGGCTCCCTCGCCGCGCGGCCGCTCGACCCCGGCACGGTGCTCCTGACCACGCCCGAGAACCGCGACCACGATCTCGTCGCCCTGCTCACCGACATCGAGCAGCTTCAAGTCGAGCCGGACCAGGCGGCCAAGGTGGTGATCGACGAGCGCACCGGCACCATCGTCATGGGCGAGAACGTGCGCATCAGCACCGTCGCCCTCGCCCAGGGCAGCCTCACCATCCGCATCACCGAAACGCCGCAGGTTTCGCAACCGAACCCGTTCTCCAGCACCGGGACGACGACGACCGTGCCGCGGACCAATATCGAGGTCGACGAGAACAACCAGCGTCGGCTCGCCGTGCTGCCGGGCAGCGTGACCCTGCAGGAGCTCGTCAACGGCCTCAACGCCCTCGGCATCGGGCCGCGCGATCTCATCGCCATCCTGCAGACGATCAAGGCGGCGGGCGCGCTGCAGGCCGATATCGAGGTGATGTGATGACCTCGCCCGCCTTGTCGTCGGCCCCCGCCCTGTCGTCGGCCAACGTCGATCCCCTGGCCTGGCGCGCCGCGCCCAAACCGCGGGCTGCGTCCGAAGCCGAAGCGCGCAAGGTCGGCGCCGATTTCGAGGCCATGTTCCTCACCCAGATGCTGCAGCCCATGTTCGCCACGGTGGGCGACGGCGGCAGCTTCAGCGGCGGCCCCGGCGAGCGCATGTTCCGTTCGTTCCAAGTGGAAGAGTACGCCCGTGCCTTCGCCCGCAAAGGCGGCATCGGCATCGCCAGCGCGGTAACCCGCGAATTGATGAAAGGTCAGGAGAAGGTTCATGGATAACGTCGCCCGGATCCAAGCGCTGATGGCGGCCGCCGGCCGCCTCATCCGGCTCATCGAGCAGGAGAACGAGCATCTCGCCGCGATGCAGCCGCAACGCATCGCCGAAACATTGGACGAAAAGTCGGGGCTGACGCGCACCTACGTCGCGCTGTCGCGCGATATCAAGGCCGATCCCACCTTGCTCGCCGCGCTCGACCAGGCCGTGCGCGCCGAACTCGCCGACGTCCTCAAGCGGTTCGACCAGGCGGTGACGGCCAACGAGCATCATCTCAAGGCGATGCGCATCGCCAACGAACGCGTGATGAAGGCGATCGTCGATGCGCACGCCGCGCAGCAGACCGTCACCGCCGGCTACTCGCGCACCGGCAGCGCGCCGGCACCCGCCCGCTCGGCACAGACCGCGCCGCGGTCGATCGCCGTCGATCGCCGCTTCTAGTCGCCGCCGTCGAGTCACCCCATGTCGTCGCTCGACCTCACGCTGCAGACCGCGACCACCGCCCTCAGCACGGCGCAGCAGAGCATCAACGTCATCACGCGCAACGTCTCGAGCGCCAGCGTTCCCGGCTATACGCGCAAGACCGCCCCCCAGGAATCGATCACGCTGAACGGCCAAAGCGTCGGCGTCCGCGTGCTCGAGGTGCAGCGGTTCGTCAATGCCCGGCTGCAAACCGACCTGCGGTCATCCAATTCGAGCGCCGAGGCAATGCGGGTGCAGGACGATCTGCTGAGCCGCCTCGAGCTCTCATTTGGCAAGCCGGGCGACAACAGCTCGGCCGCCTCCCTGATCGCCAACCTCACCGATTCCTTCCGCACTCTGTCGACCCAGCCGGACTCCGTCACCACGCAGGCGTCGGTGATCGCCGCCGCGGATGCTGTCGCCCGCGACCTCAATCGGCTGTCGAAAAGCGTCCAGGACCTGCGCAGCGAGGCCGACGCCGGCATCCAGGCGTCGGTCGATACGGTCAACACGGCGCTGACCAAGCTCGATTCGGTCAACGCCGAGATCGTCACCCGCAAAGCCGCCGGCGAGAGCACCGCCGACCTCGAGGACACGCGCGACACGCTGATGGACAGCCTGTCGAAGGAAATCGACATCAGCTATTTCAAGCGCGACAACGGCGAGGTCTGGATCATGACCAAGTCGGGCCGCGCGCTGCTCGACGTCGCCCCGCACCCGCTCCAGTTCGCTCCGACCTCGGTCGTCACGCCGGTCGCAAAATACACGCCGCCGCCGGGCCCGACCACGCTGAGCGGCATCACGCTCGACGGCGTCGACATCACCTCTGAAATCAAGGGCGGCCACGTCGCCGGTTACCTGACGCTGCGCGACACCGTGCTGCCGCAGGCCCAGAACCAGCTCGACGAGCTCGCCTCGGTGATGACGCAGCGATTCACCGCGGCCGGGGTCACCTTGTTCTTCGACGGCGGCGCGGCCTACAACCCGGTCAACGTCCTCGGCTTTTCGGACCGCATCGCGGTCAATCCCAATGTCGTCGCCCAGCCGCGGGCGCTGCGCCACGGCACCAACGCCGCCGGCGTCGTCAATCCGGTTCCGGTTCCCGACCTCGCCGGCGACAACACGATCCCGCTCGCCGTCGTCTCCATGTTCGAGGCGCAGCAGACCTTCGCCGCGGCCCCCGGCCTCGGCACCAGCGGGACGGTCGAGGGCTACGCCGCCGCGCTGATATCGTTCCAGGGCACGCAGCATGCCAACGTCTCCGACGCGCTCGGCACGGAAGATCTGGTGAACCAGTCGATGGATCAGCGCCTGCGCAACGAAAGCGGCGTCAACACCGATCAGGAGCTGGCGCTCATGATCCAGTTTCAGAATTCGTACAACGCCGCCGCGCGGATGATCAGCGTCGTGCGCGACATGTACGACACGCTGTTCAAGATGACCTGAGCCGGTCCCTGAGGGAGCACGCGCATGGTTCTCAACGTATCCACCGCAGCCAGCAACGACTTCCTGCGCCTCCAGATCGCGGACGCACAGCAGCAAATCTTTCGCGCCCAGAGTCAGGTGAGTTCGGGCAAGAAGTCCGACGTCTATAGCGGCCTGCGCAGCGATGCGCGGCGCTCGATCAGCCTCAATGACGCCAAGCTGGGAACCGATACGTTCCTCGACACGATTTCGACCGTCAAAATTCGCACCGACACCATGCAGAGCGTGATGCAGCGGGTTCAGGACATCGCGGTCGAGATGCGCGACGCGGCGATTCAGGCGTCCAACCCGGCCGACCTGTCGGCGCAGCAGGGCAGCGGCGCCACCAAGGCTCTGGCCCAGTCCCGCCTCGCCGAAGTGATCGGCCTGCTCAACACGCAGGTCGAGGGCGTCTTCCTGTTCTCCGGCCGCAATACGGCAACGGCGCCGATGACGGCGGCCGGGCAAATCGGCACCGCCGGCACGCCGCTCGACGATGTCGCCTTGCTCAACGGCGGCTCGCCGCTCAACAACACGACCGCGTCGGGGACCACCCGCTACGCCGCGATCGTCACGCAGCTCGGCGCGCCCGGCGGCGGCAACGGCCCCTATTACTATCAGGGCGAGTCCGGCTCGAGCCAGCAGCTTTCGGCGCGCATCGACGTCGGCTTCGATCTGTCCTACGGCATCCCCGGCGACGCGGCCGGCTTCCGCTCGCTGCTGCAGGGGATCTATTCCCTCGCGACCACCGACCTCACGCCCGCGACCGAGGCCGGCTACCGCCAGGTCGCCTCTCTCGCCCGCGACGATTTCGCCACCTCGATCACCCAGATCAACACCGACATGGCCGGGCTCGGCGTCAAGCAGGCGACGCTCGATGACGTGGCGACGCGCCAGAAGGCCTTCAGCGGCGTGCTGCAGACGCAGATCGGCAATATCGAGGACGTCGACATGCCGCAGGCGATCAGCCTGCTGACGACGCTGCAGGCAAGCCTGCAAGCGTCGTTCCAGATGCTGTCGAGCGTCAAGAATCTGACCCTCGCCAACTACCTGTGACCCGGGCGACGGCGCCGCTTTACGAAAATTTCACCATAGCGATCTAGCGTCGCGCCGCTACGTCAGCCGCCGCCTAAATCGTTCGAAAGAGGACCGTCCATGCGTGGCCCCAGCCGGCGGGCGGCACAACGCCGCCAGAAGCCCCACGACCAGGCGCCAGCCGCCGCCGACGGCATCGATGCCGCCCTTGCCGCCGCCTACCGGCATCACACGGCCGGCCGCATCGACGCCGCCATGGCGGGCTACACCGAGATCCTGGCCCTCGACGGCGCGCATGCGATGGCGCTGTTTCTCATGGGCGACATCGCGCATCGTCACAACGTCAATGAGACCGCGGTCGAATTGTTCACGCGGGCGATCAAGGCGCGGCCCGACTTCGCCGACGCCTATAACGGCCTCGGCGCCGCCCTGCGGGCGCTCGGCCGCAACGACGACGCGGAAACGTCCTTCCGTCGGGCGATCGCGATCGCACCGAAGCACGCGCTGGCCATGCTCAACCTCGCGGTCTGCCTGATGTCGCGCGGCGACCTCGCGGCGGCGGTCGAGCTGTGCCGCCAGGCGACGAGCGCCGCACCCGATCTCGCCGATACGCACAACGTCATGGGCACGGCGCTGCGCGCGAGCGGCGACCTTCGCGGCGCCGTCACCGCCCACCGCCGCGCCATCGCGCTGCGGCCCGATTTCGCCGACGCCTACAACAATCTCGGCGCGGCCCAGGCGGCGCTCGGCGACAGCAAGGCCGCCGAAGCGAGCTATCGGAGCGCCCTGCGCCTCGATCCCAATCTCGCCATCGCCCACAACAATCTCGGCAACCTGTTGCGCGCGCTTGGCCAACTCGACGAAGCCGAGCTCAGCTATTGCCGCGCCCTCGAAATCTGGCCGGAATTTGCGGAGGCGGCATGCAATCTCGGCGTAGCACTTTCCTTCGCCGACCGCCTCGACGACGCCGTCGCCTGCTACCAGCGCGCGCTGGCCATCAACCCGCATTCGGCGGAGGCCTGGAGCAACCTGGGAGCGGCCTACCGCGTGCTGCGCAACGCGACGGCCGAGATCGACGCCTATCGCCATGCCCTGGCGATCGACCCCAACCACGCGATGGCGCACAACAATCTTGGCCTCGCCTTGCTCGATTGCGGCGACGCCGCCGCCGCGGTGGCCTCGTTCCGGCGCGCCTTGGCGGCACAGCCGAACTACGCGGCCGCGCACAGCAATCTGCTCTACGCCTTGAACTTCGATCCCGGCATTCGCCCGGAACAGCAGTTGGTCGAGGCGCGCCGTTTCGCCGAGCGCCATGCGGCGCCGCCCACGGCCTTGGCGCGGCCGCACGCCAACGCGCGCGATCCCGAACGGCGCCTGCGCGTCGGTTACGTCTCGCCGGATTTCCGGCAGCATTCCTGCGCCTATTTCATCGAGCCGCTGCTGGCGGCCCATGACCGCGGCAACGTCGAAATCTTCGTCTACGCGGAACTGTCCCGTCCGGATTCCGTCACGACGCGGCTGCAGGCGCTGGCCGATCATTGGCGCGGCACCGTCGGCGTTGCCGACGACGCCCTTGCCGAGCAAATCCGCGCCGACGGCATCGACATCCTGGTCGATCTCGCCGGCCACACGGCCAGCAACCGGTTGCCGATATTCGCGGCGCGGCCGGCGCCGGTGCAGGTCGCCTGGCTCGGCTATCCGTCGACGACGGGGATCGATGCGATCGGCTATCGGCTGACCGACGCCATCGCCGACCCGGCCGGCGAGCCCGATCATTGGCACACGGAAGCCCTGGTCCGCCTGGCGGACGGTTTCATTTGCTATCGGCCGGATGGTGCCGCCGCCGCCGCGCCGCCGGCATCCGGGGCGAAGCTGACCTTCGGCTCGTTCAACCATCTGTCGAAGCTGAACGAGAGCGTCGTCGCGGCCTGGGCGCGGGTCCTCGCCGACGCGCCCGAATCGCGATTGATGCTCAAGGCAAGAAATCTCGGTGACGCCAAGACGCGCGACCGCATCGCCGCCGCGTTCGCGCAGCACGGCATCGCCGCCGACCGGCTCGCGCTCGTCGGTTGGGCCGAAGGCGTGGCCGATCATCTCGCCCTCTATCGCGAGATCGACGTCGCGCTCGACAGCTTTCCCTACAACGGCACGACCACGACCTGCGAAGCGTTATGGATGGGCGTGCCGGTCGTGACGCTGGCCGGCGATCGCCACGCCGGCCGGGTCGGCGCCAGCCTGCTCGCCCGCGTCGGCCTCGACGACCTCGTCGCGCCCTCGGTCGAGGCCTATGCGAAATGCGCCGTCGCCCTCGGCCGCGACGGCGAGCGCCGCGCCGCCCTGCGCCGCGAGCTGCGGGCGCGCATGCAGGCCTCGCCGCTCTGCGATGCCGCGCTATTTGCCCGCCGGATCGAGGCGGCCTATCGCGACATGTGGCGGGCTTGGTGCGCCGCCGCGCGCGACCCGCGGTAATTCACGGCAGCCCAACAGCCATCATCGGCGCGTCGCGGCGAACGCCCTGAGCTCCGCAGCGACCCGGGCGATCACATCGCCCCAGTCGCCGAGCTTGCGCTGCCGGAACAGCCGCATCGACGGGTACCAGGGGCTGTCCTCGCGCTCCAGGAACCAGTAGTGAAGCAGCCCGAGCCCGGTCGGCAGCAGCGTCCACACCGGTACGTTGAGCGCGCCGGCGAAGTGCACAGCGGTGTTGCTGATCGAGACGGTGAGGTCCGTCGCCGCGACCTGCGCCGCGAAGGCATCGAGATCCTTGAGCGAGTCGATCTCGCGGTCGTCGTGAATAGTCACGCCGATCGTTTCCTGCACCTGCTGCAATTCGGCGCGGCAATCGCCGTATTGCAGATTGACGAAGACGACACCCGGCAGCGTCAGGATAGGGCCCCAGTCCGACAGATCCGATGACTTCCATCGCGTGAGATCGCGCCGGCTGCTGCGCCAGCCGACGCCGACGACCGGCCCGGGTCCAAGCGCGCGATAACGCGCGCGCAGCGCCGCGGCGCGTGCCGGGTCGGCGGCGAGATAGCCGCGATGCGGACGGAAGCTGTCGAAGCTCGGGCGGAGCAGGCCCGGCAGGCTGCCCAGGGCGAGCTGTGCGCCGATGTCGGAAGCGACCGTCGATGGATGCGCCGGGTCGCTGCGCGCCACCACTTCGATTTGCCGGAACGACCGCGCAAAGAGCGGTACCAGTCGCGGCTCGCATTCGAGCATGCAGGCCCCGGCGCGCTCGCCTGCCTCGCCGACCAGCCCGGCATAGATGATCTCGTCGCCGACGCCTTGCTCGCCCCACAGCAGCAGCTTGGTTTGGGATAGTGGGCGGCCGTCCCAGGGCGGCTGTCGGAAATCCCGCCGCCGCGCCTGTACCAGGC
>JACQDQ010000497.1 GCA_016201015.1 Pseudomonadota bacterium
CGCTCGACCGCTATATGGCCGACGGCAAGTTCCGCGGGTTGCGCGTCATGCCGGCCTTCGGCGCGGATGCGCAGTGGTTGGCGCGGCCGGCGGTGCGGCTGGGTCTGGGCGAGGTGGCGCGGCGTGGCCTCACGCTCGATCTGCTGGTGACGCCGGTGCAGCTCCCCGAAGTGCTGCGGCTCAAGCAGGCGCTGCCCGATCTCAAGATCATCCTCAACCATTGCGGCCGTCCGCTGACGGCGACCGGCCAGCTCGAGCCGTGGGCGACGGCGCTGCGCGCCATCGCCTGGTCGACCGATGTCGTGTGCAAGCTGTCGAGCCTGGCGGAGCGCGCCGGCATGGAGTGGCGGGTCGAGACGCTCGCCCCCTATGTCGACGTGGCGCTCGAGGCGTTCGGGCCGGCGCGGCTCGCCTTCGGCAGCAATTGGCCGGTCGTCAATATCGCCGCATCCTATGAAGGATGGTGGACGGCACTCGACCAGATCCTGGCGCGCCATAAACTCTCGTCGGCGGACCGCGAGGCGATTTTCGGCAAGACGGCGGCGGCGATCTATCGCCTGCAGATGCCTGCGTAGCTGGTTAGCGCTACTTGCCGGCCGCCGCCTCCGTCGCGCGCGCGGCGAGAACAAGGGCCACGCGCGAGCTCGGCCGCTTGCCGAGATGCTGACAGATGAAGCGCCCGGCCGCGGCCAGCCGCTCGAGGTCGACGCCGGTCGCGATCCCCAGGCCCTGCAGCATGTAGCAGACATCCTCGGTCGCCACGTTGCCGGTAGCGCCCTTGGCATAGGGACAGCCGCCGAGGCCGGCGACGGAGGAGTCGACGACGGCGATGCCGCGCTCGAGGCAGGCATAGATGTTGGCCAGCGCCTGCCCGTAGGTATCGTGGAAGTGCACGGCGAGCCGCTCGCGCGGCACATGCTCGGCGACCGCGTCGCTCATCGCCTGCGCCTTGCCCGGCGTGCCGACGCCGATGGTGTCGCCGAGCGAAATCTCATAGCAGCCGAGCTTGAATAGGGCAGCGGCAACGCGGGCGACGGCGCGCGGCGGAATATTGCCCTCGTACGGGCAGCCGAGCACGCAGGAAATGTACCCGCGCACCCGGATGCCCTTGTCCTTTGCCGCCGCCGCCACCGGCGCGAAGCGCTCCAAGCTCTCGGCGATCGAGCAGTTGATGTTCCGCTGCGAGAAAGCCTCGGACGCCGCGCCGAAGATGGCGATCTCCTCGACCTGCGCCGCGAGCGCCGCCTCGAAGCCCTTCATGTTCGGCACCAGAACCGGGTAGGTGAGCCCCGGCCGCTTCTTGAGGCCGGCCAGCACCTCCGCCGTGTCGGCCATTTGCGGCACCCAGCGCGGCGAGACGAAGGCGCCGACCTCGATCGCCTTGAGTCCAGCATCGGCGAGCTGCTCGATCAACGCGATCTTGACCGCGGCCGAAATGGTGGCGGGCTCGTTCTGCAGGCCATCGCGCGGCCCCATTTCGACCAGCTTCACCACTTTCGGCAGGCGCATGTCATCCGCTCTCCGCCGCCTTGAAGCCGATCAACTCGGCACCTTCCTCGACCTGATCGCCGACGGCATAGTGGACGTTCTCGACCGTGCCGTCAGCCGGGGCGGCGATGGTATGCTCCATCTTCATCGCCTCGAGGACGAGCAACGGCATGCCGCGCTTCACCTTAGCACCGGGCGTCACGCGGACATCGACCACTTTGCCCGGCATCGGCGCGGTCATGCGACCGCCGGTTACTTCCGCCGTCTCGGCCGCCGCCAGCGGATCGTAGAGCTGCAGGCGGTGCGCCGCGCCGTCGACGAAGACGGTCAGCTCGTCGCCGCGGCGGACGATTCCCGCCGCGAGACGGGCTCCGTCGAGATCGGCGGCAAGCCGGCCGTCGGACGCCAGCGTGCCGCGCGCCCGCATGGCGCCGCCGGCGAGGTCGAAGACGAACCCGTCGCGGCGGAAATGCGCCGTCACCGCCACTTCTGCTTCGCCGTCGCGGAAGCGCAGCACGTGAAAGGCGTCGTCATTGAGGCGCCAGCCATTGGCGAGGTGCCAGGGACTATGCGGGTCGGCCGAGGCGCCCGCCGCTGCCGCAGCCTCGGCCTGGCGGCCGAGCAGCACGGCGAGGCCGGCAACCGCCAGCACGCGGTCGGACGGCGCGCCGCGCTCGGGCACCAGGGCGGGCCGGTGACGTGCGATGAAGCCGGTGTCGATTTCGGCCGCGGCGAACGCCGGATGCGCGGCCACCGCCGAAAGGAACGCGACGTTGGTCGTCACGCCGACGACCTCGCAAGCTGCGAGCGCGCCGCGCAGCCGCCTGAGCGCCGACGCGCGATCGTCGTCCCAGACGATCAGCTTGGCGATCATCGGGTCGTAATGGATGGAGATGGCGTCGCCGCCGCGCACCCCGGTGTCGACGCGCACATGCGGGCCTTCCTGCGGAAAGCGCAGATGGTGCAACCGGCCGGTCGCCGGCAGAAAATCACGCGCCGGGTCCTCGGCGTAGAGCCGCGCCTCGAAGGCATGGCCACGCGGGACAAGCTCGTCCTGGCGCAGCTTCAGACGCCCGCCCGCCGCCGCCACGAGCGGCCACTCGACGGGATCCTTGCCGGTGATCATCTCGGTCACCGGATGCTCGACCTGCAGGCGGGTGTTCATCTCCATGAAATAGAACCGGCCGCCGCGATCGACAATGAACTCGACCGTGCCGGCGCCCTCGTAGCCGACGGCGCGTGCTGCCTTGACCGCCGCCTCGCCCAGCCCGCGTCGCTGTTCGGCGGCGAGACCAGGCGCCGGTGCCTCCTCCATCACCTTCTGGTGACGACGCTGCAGCGAGCAGTCGCGCTCGAACAGGTGCACCGCGTTGCCGTGGCGGTCGGCGAAGACCTGCACCTCGATATGGCGCGGCCGTTCCAGATATTTCTCGACCAGCAGGCGGTCGTCGCCGAAGGCGGATTTGGCCTCGCGGCGCGCCGAAGCCGCCGCCTCCGCCAGCCCGGCCTCGGCCTCGACAATGCGCATGCCCTTGCCGCCGCCGCCGGCCGACGCCTTGATCAGAACCGGAAAGCCGATCTTGCGTGCGGCCGCGGCGAGCGTGGCGTCATCCTGCGCCGCGCCGTGATAGCCCGGCACAACCGGCACGCCGGACGTCTCCATCAGCGCCTTGGCGGCGCTCTTGTCGCCCATGGCGCGGATCGCGGCCGGCGGCGGGCCGATGAAGACCAGCCCGGCCGCGGCGCAGGCCTCGGCGAAGGCGGCGTTCTCCGAGAGGAAGCCGTAGCCCGGATGTATCGCTTCGGCGCCGCTCTGCTGCGCCGCCGCGATGATGGCCTCGATCTTGAGATAGCTGTCGCGCGCCGGCGCCGGGCCAATGCGGCAGGCGCCGTCGGCCATCGCCACGTGCAGGGCCGCGGCGTCGGCATCGGAATAGACGGCGACCGTACGAATCCCCAGCCGCCGCGCGGTGCGGATCACCCGGCAGGCGATCTCTCCACGGTTGGCGATGAGGATCTTGGCGAACATGGATCGCCTATGATGCCCAACGTGGCTTGCGCTTCTCGAGGAAGGCGGCGATGCCTTCACGTCCTTCGGGCGACACCCGTATGCGCGCCATGCGCCGCGCCGTGTCGGCAATCATCTCGGCGTCGATCGGCCCGCGCGCAACGCGGCGAATGAGGTCCTTGGACTCCGCCTGGGCCGCCGGACCGCAGGCGAGCAGCGCGTCGACATGGCGTCGCACGGCCGCATCGAGCCCATCGGCCGGCATCACCTCGTGGACGAGGCCCAGGCGCAGCGCCGCCTGCGCATCGAACCGCTCGGCGGTGAGAAAATAGCGCCGCGACGCGCGCTCGCCGATCGCCGCCACGACATACGGGCCGACGGTGCCGGGAATCAGACCCAGCCGCACTTCGGTGAGGGCGAAATTCGCGCCCTCGGCGGCCAGCGCGATATCGCAACAAGCCACCAGCCCGACCCCACCGCCGAAGGCATTGCCCTGGACGGCGGCGATCGTCGGCCTCTCGAGAAAGTTGAGCGTCCGCAGCAACTCGGCCAGCGCCTCGATGTCGCGGAGGTTTTCGGCCTCCGTATACGCCGCCACGCGCTTCATCCAGTTGAGGTCGGCCCCGGCCGAGAAGCTCTTGCCGCTTGCGGCGAGTACGACGACACGCACGGCCGGGTCGCTCCCGACGCGCTTGAATTCCGCGGTGAGCGCAGCGATCAGCGCATCGTCGAAAGCGTTGTGCACCTGCGGCCGGTTGAGCGTTACCGTCGCCACGCCGCTTCTGTCGATGTCGGTTGTCAGCGGCCCAGTCATCTTTCGCCCCGGCGCTCCATCCTTCGAGACGGCCGCTGCGCGGCCTCCTCAGTATGAGGCGCCGCATAAATTGTCCTCATGTTGAGCAGCGCAGCGTCTCGAAGCATGAGGACAACCGCAATCACGGCTACATCCGGAAGACGCCGAAATCGGTCGGCGCGATCGGCGCGTTGAGCGCGGCGGACAGGCCAAGCCCGAGCACCATGCGCGTCTCCGCCGGGTCGATGATGCCGTCGTCCCACAGCCGCGCCGAGGCATAATAGGGATGCCCTTGCGTCTCGTACTGGCTGCGGATCGGTGCCTTGAACTTCTCCTCCTCGTCGCTCGACCACGCCTTGCCCTGGGCCTCGAGATTGTCGCGGCGAACGGTGGCCAGCACGCTCGCAGCCTGCTCGCCACCCATCACCGAGATGCGCGCGTTGGGCCACATCCATAGAAAGCGCGGCGCGTAGGCGCGCCCGCACATGCCGTAATTGCCGGCGCCGAAGCTGCCGCCGATGATGACGGTGAATTTCGGCACATTGGCGCAGGCGACCGCCGTCACCATTTTCGCGCCGTCGCGGGCGATGCCGCCGGCCTCGTATTTCTTCCCGACCATGAACCCGGCGATGTTCTGGAGGAAAATGAGCGGTATGCCGCGCTGGCAGCACAGCTCGATGAAATGCGCCGCCTTGAGCGCCGACTCGGAGAAGAGGATGCCGTTATTGGCGACGATGCCCGCCGGATAGCCCCAAATATGGGCGAAGCCGGTGACCAGCGTCGTACCGTAGAGCTGCTTGAACTCGTCGAACTCGCTGCCGTCGACGATGCGGGCGATCACCTCGCGCACGTCGTAGGGTTTGCGCAGGTCCTGCGGCACGATTCCGTAGAGCTCTTCCGCGTCGTAAAGCGGCTCCTGCGGCGGCCGCACGACCACCGGCATCGGCTTCGCGCGGTTGAGATTGGCGACGATGCGCCGGGCGATGGCGAGCGCATGCGAATCGTTCAACGCGTAATGATCGCTCACGCCCGAGACTCGAGCGTGCACGTCGGCGCCGCCCAGCTCCTCGGCGGTCACCACCTCGCCGATCGCCGCCTTCACCAGCGGCGGCCCGCCGAGGAAGATGGTGCCCTGGTTGCGGACGATGATGCTTTCGTCCGACATCGCCGGCACATAGGCGCCGCCGGCGGTGCAACTGCCCATGACCACGGCAATCTGCGGGATGCCGGCCCCGGACATCGTCGCCTGATTGTAGAAGATGCGGCCGAAATGGTCGCGGTCGGGGAAGACGTCATCCTGGTTCGGCAGATTGGCGCCGCCGGAATCGACGAGATAGATGCACGGCAGATGGTTCTGCCGCGCGATCTCCTGCGCCCGCAGATGCTTCTTCACCGTCAGCGGAAAATAGGTGCCGCCCTTGACCGTGGCATCGTTGCAGACGACGACGCACTCGCGGCCCATGACGCGGCCGACGCCGGTGATGATGCCGGCCGCCGGCACGTCGCCGCCATACATGTCGTGGGCGGCGAATTGCGACAGCTCGAGGAACGGCGAGCCGACATCGAGGAGCTGGCGGATGCGCTCGCGCGGCAACAGCTTGCCGCGGCCGACATGCCGCTCGCGCGAAGCCGCGCCCCCGCCCTGCTTGACCGCGTGCACCTTCTCTCGCAGATCGGCGACCAGCGCCCGCATGCCGCCATCGCTTTCACGAAACGCCGCGGCGCGCGGATCTATGGCGGTCTTGAGTACGGTCATCTCAGCTCTTGGCCGCCGCCGGCGGCGGCGCGCGGCGATGCTGATATTCGGCGACCGGGCCGCCGGCTTCCTTCCAGGCGCGGAAGCCGCCATCGATATGGCAGACCGGGGCCAGCCCCATCTCCTGCACCGCACGCGTCGCCAACGCCGAGCGCCACGCCGACTGGCAGTAGAAGACGAAGCGCTTGCCGGAGCCGAAGATCTCCTTGTAGTAGGGACTCGTCGGATCGATCCAGAACTCCAGCATGCCGCGCGGCGCGTGGACCGCGCCGGGGATCATGCCCTCGCGCTCGAGCTCGCGCGGGTCGCGGATATCGACGAACACCACGTCGGGACGGCCGGCGAGACCGATCGCTTCCGCCGTCGGCAGTGTTTCGATTCGCGCCATCGCTTCATCGATGAGCTGGCGATGCGTCTTGACCAGTGCCATTCCGGTCACCAGCCGCCGGTCGCCAGCCAGCGCTCGACATGCGGCAGGCGGTCGGCGCCCCAGAAGCCCTCGCCGTCGACGAAAATGAAGGGTGAGCCGAACACACCGCGCTTGATCGCTTCGTCCACCTCGACGCGCAGCCGGTCCTTGACCGCCGCCTCGTTGACCGCGGCAAGCGTGGCCGCGCGGTCGATGCCCAGCCCGGCGCCGATATCGGCGACAGCCTCGGCCGGCGCCACGTCGCGGCCCTCGCCGAAGGCGGCATGGTAAACGGCCTTGGCGAACGCCGTGGCCTTGGCGGCGTCGCGGTCGGCCAGCCAGTAATACGCGCGCGAGGCCTGTACCGCCAGGAACGGAAACGCGGCCGGCATCTTGTAGGAGATGCCGAACATGCGGGCCGAACGCGGGAAGTCGTGCACGAAATAGTTGGACTTGATCGGCGGTAATTGGGTGAGCGGCCGCGCCTCGGAGACCTTGAACACGGCGCCGAGCAGGAATGGCCGCCACGTCACCGCGCGGCCGTGCTTGGCGCCGAGCGCGTCAATCTGAGTCGAGGCGATGTAGCCATAGGGGCTGGAGAAGTCGAAGTAGAAGTCGATCGGTGTAGGCATACGCCTTACTCTCCTGCAATCGCGCGGCTGATCACCAGCCGCTGGATGTCGGACGTGCCCTCGTAGATCTGACAGACGCGCACGTCGCGGTAGATGCGCTCGACCGGGAAATCGTTGAGGTAGCCGTAGCCGCCGTGAATCTGAATCGCGTCGGAGCAGACGCGTTCCGCCATCTCCGAGGCGAAGAGCTTGGCCATCGCCGCTTCCTTGAGGCACGGCCGGCCCAAATCGCGCAGCCGCGCCGCGTTCAGCACCAGCAGCCGCGCGGCCTCGATCTGCGTCGCCATGTCGGCGAGGCGGAAGGCGACCGCCTGATGCTCCATGATCTTCTTGCCGAATGTCTCGCGCTGCTGGGCATAGGCGAGCGCCGCCTCATAGGCCGCGCGCGCCATGCCGACTGCCTGGGCGCCGATGCCGATGCGGCCGCCCTCGAGATTCGCCAACGCGATCCTATAGCCCTCGCCCTCCTCGCCCAGCATCAGATCGGGCTCGAGGCGCAATTCGTCGAACACGATCTGGCAGGATTCGGAGGCCTTCTGACCAAGCTTGTGCTCGACCCGCGCCACCTTCCAGCCCGGCGTCGTGGTCGGCACGATGAAGGCGGTGATGCCCTTCTTGCCCTTGCCCGGATCGCTGACGGCGAAGACGATGGCGACATCCGCATTGGCGCCCGAGGTGATGAATTGCTTGGTGCCGTTGAGCACCCAATGATTGCCGTCGCGCCGTGCCCGCGTCTTGATGGCCGAGGCGTCGGAGCCGGCCTGCGGCTCGGTGAGACAGAAAGCGCCGAGCATGTCGCCGCGCGCCAGCGGTTTCAGGTAACGCTCTTTTTGTCCAGCGGTACCGAATTTGAGGATCGGCATGCAGCCGACCGAGTTGTGCACGCTCATGATGGTCGAGCATGAGCCGTCGCCGGCCGCGACCTCTTCGACTGCCAGCGCATAGGCGACATGATCGACCCCGGCGCCGCCCCATTCCTCCGGCACCACCATGCCCATGAAACCGAGCCGGCCCATCTCCTTGATCGCTTCCTTGGGGAATACGGCCGTGCGGTCCCATTCGGCGGCATGGGGCGCCAGGCGCTCCTGGGCGAAGGCGCGCGCCGTGTCGCGAATCAGGCTTTGCGTTTCGGTGAGGTCCATGGCGATGGGGCGTTATGTCCAGCCGACGCAGTAGGGCTCGGGCCGCATGTCGGTGGGATCGCCGGCCGCGCCGGGCACCGGATAGCGTTCACTGAACGTGAAGGCGTGCGCGGTCGGGCCGTGCGCGCGCAGATGCGCCAGCCGCGCTAGCGCCTCTGCCACCGTCGGCACATGGCCGGCAGGAATCCACCACAGCACCTGGTACGCTTCCGCCGGCTTGTCGAACCACTCGCGCCGCCGCACCATCACTTTGTTATGGCCGGTCCGATAGACAAAGGCGAACAGCGCCTCGACCGATTGCCAGACCGACATGTTGACGAGAAAATTCGGATCGTCGCTGACCTTGATGTCGGTGGCATTGCCGCTGTCGCTTTTGAGGCGCCAGACGAAGCCCGGCGACGCCTCGGCCAGCGCGTTGACGCCGTCAAGCGCCGCCATGAACTCGGCGAGAACCGGACTGTCGAGCGGCGCCACCGTGCGCGCGACGTTGAGCTGGGCGATGTGCCAGGCGGTGTCGTTCATTCTGCCTCCTACCACGCGATCTGCGCGCCTTCATAGTTGATGAACTTGCCGCTGTCGGCCGGCTTCAGCCGCTTGATCACGCCGCGCAGCCCCGCGATCGAGACTTGCGGCGTAAGGGGGGCGCTCGGCCCGCCCATGTCGGTCTGGACCCAGCCGGGATGCACCGACACCACCGTGATGCCCTTGGCGGCTAGCTCCACCGACAGGTATTTCATCACCTGGTTGAGCGCGGTCTTGCTCGTCCGATAGATCGGCGCACCGCCATTGTTCTCGGTGATCGAGCCCATGCGGCTCGACATCATGACGATCGTCTTGCGCTCGCTCGCCGCGACATGCGGAACAAAGGCCTCGACCACCGCCATCGGCGCCAGCACATTGATCCGCATGACCTCTTCCCAGGCCGCGTAATCCGTCTTGCCGAACGGCTGGTCCTTCGGGCCGTAGACCCCGGAATTGCAGATCAGAACATCGATGGCGGTGCCCTTGAGATCGGCCGCCAACCGGGCGATCGCCTTCCGATCCGCGACGTCGAGAAGATGGACCTCGACGGACTTACCGAGCTTGGCAAGCGACGCGCCCTTGGCCGCGTCGCGCACCGTGCCGATCACGCGCCAGCCTTCGGCGGCAAATTGCTTGGCATATTCAAGGCCGAGACCGCGCCCAGCGCCGGTAATGAGAATGGTCGGCATGAATCAGCTCCGTTTGCGTGCGGTGACTTCAATTTCGATCTTCATGCGGGCATCGACCAGGCCGCAGATCACGGCGGTCGAGGCCGGCCGGATCTTGCCGAAATACTGGCCGAGCACCGGCGCGATCTTCGGCCAGTCTTCGGCGTTCGGCACGTAATAATGGGCGCGCACGACATCCGCCATGCTCGCCCCGGCCTCGGTCAATGCCTTGTCGATGTTGCGAAAGACTTGATGCGTCTGCGCCACCACGTCGTCCTCGATCGTCATCTTGGCGTAGTCGAAGCCGGTGGTGCCCGAGACGAAGACCCATTCGCCGTCGACCACCGCCCGCGAATATCCGGCCAAAGCCTCGAAGCTCGATCCGGACGAGATCAGCCGGCGCTGCGGCGCACTCATGTGCTCTGTCCCTTCACGGCATCGATCAGCGCCTGGTTGCGCCGCTCCGCCTTGTGATTGTGGACGACGAGCACCGCATGCAGCACGCCGACCGCCCACACGATCACGCCGGCCCACGAGAACACCATGGTGACGACCAGCACGATAGCCACGTTGTAGAGCACGAGGTTGAGGATCGCCTGGAACCATTTGCCGCAAAGCAGCAGCGCCAGCGGCGAGACGAAGATGGCGGCGAGGTAGATCACGAGCGACGGCCTCAGAACCGCGGCTCGGGGATCGCCGCGCCATCCTTGCGCGGATCGGAGGCGCCGAAATTCACGGCCGTCTTGAAGTCGCGCAGCACCGCCTGGCCGCCGCCCATGGCCGGCGAGAACTCGCCGCGCAGACGGATCTGGTGGCCGAGCGCGGCGAGCTCGCCGCGCACCGACGACGCCAAGCGGGCCTCCATCTGCACGTCGCAGCCCGCGAACGTCTCCTTGGAGAAGCGCGGCGCCTCGACCGCGGCCTGGATGTTGAGGCCGAAATCGACGATGTTGGCCACGAACTGGGCATGCGCCTGCGACTGGTTCCAGCCGCCCATGATGCCGAAGGCGATGCGGATATCGTCCTTGCTCATGAATGCCGGAATGATCGTATGCGCCGGCCGCTTGCGGCCGGCCAGGATGTTGATATGCGTCGGATCGAGCGTGAACAGCGCGCCGCGGTTCTGCAGCGTGAAGCCGGTGCGGCCGCCGACGATGCCGGAACCGAAGCCGATGCTGGCGAAGTTGCTTTGGATCAGCGACACCATGTTGCCGTCGCGATCGACCACGCTCAAATAGATGGTATCGGCGCCGGGGCCCGGCGATGCCGCCGGCACGTCGCAATTGGCCTTCGCCATGTCGATCAGCTTGAAGCGCTCGGCGCCGAACTCCTTGGACAGCAGTCCGGCCAGCGGAATCTTGGCGAAATGCGGGTCGGCGTTGTAGCGCAGCATATCGGCGTAGGCGAGCTTCTTCGCCTCGATCATGGCATGCAGCGCCTTCGGCGTATTGTGGCCGTATTCGCCGATGGGAAAATGCTCCATGATGTTGAGCATCATTAGCGCGGCGACGCCCTGGCCGTTGGGCGGCATCTCATAGACCGTCCAGCCGCGATAGGTGGTGGAGACCGGCTCGACCCATTCGCTGGCGTAGTCGGCCCAGTCTTCGACGGTCATGGTGCCGCCCTTGCGCGACGTCGATTCGACGACGCGGCGCGCGACCTCGCCGCGATAGAAAGCATCGCGGCCGCCGGCGGCGATCTGCCGGTAGGTCCAGGCGAGGTCGGGATTGCGGAAGACCTCGCCCACTCTCGGGGCGTAGCCGTCGATCAGATAGGTGCGCGCCGCATCCTCATCCTTGGCCAGAGCCGAAACGCTTTCCTTCCACAGGGCGCCGATCTGCTCGGTGACCGGGAAGCCCGCCTCGGCGTGGCCGATCGCCGGCGCCAGAACGTCGGCGAGGCTCATGCGGCCAAAGCGCTCGACCAGCGCCGCCCAGCCGTCGACCGCGCCCGGTATCGTCGCCGAGTGGATGCCGTTGCGCGGCATCTTGTCGATGCCCTGGCCCTTCAGGAAATCGGGTGTCAGGCCGGCCGGCGACCAGCCGCTGGCATTGAGGCCATAGAGCCTGCCGGACTTGGCCTCGTAGACGATGGCATAGAGATCGCCGCCGACGCCGTTGCTCATCGGCGCCATCAGCCCCATCATCGCGTTGGTGGCGACGGCGGCATCTACCGCATTGCCGCCCCTGGCGAGGATCGCCGCGCCGGCCTCCGCCGCGAGCGGCTGTTCCGTCGCCACGACGCCGAGTTGCGAGATGACCATCGAGCGCGTCTGGCTGCGATCCTGCGCCGCGGCCGAGGCTAGACCAAGCGCCAGCGTTGCCGCGATCGCCGCTGTCATGTAGGTGAATAGCGGTCGATCGATCGTCAACTTCTTGTCGTCGTTCATCCGGTTGTTTCCTCCGAATATTCTTTCAAATATCCGCCGCCCGGCGGGCGAAAATTTTTTATGTCGTCTCCGCGAACAGCTCGCGGCCGATCAGCCAGCGGCGGATTTCCGAGGTGCCGGCGCCGATCTCGTAGAGCTTAGCATCGCGCAGCAGACGCCCGGTCGGATAGTCGTTGATGTAGCCATTGCCGCCGAGCAGCTGGATCGCGTCAAGCGCGACGCGGGTCGCCCGCTCGGCCGCATAGAGGATCGCGCCGGCCGCGTCCTTGCGCGTCGTCTGGCCGCGGTCGCAGGCCTTGGCGACCGCATAGACATAGGCGCGGCACGCATTCATCGTCGTGTACATGTCGGCAAGCTTGCCCTGTACCAACTGGAATTCGCCGATCGGCTGGCCGAACTGCTTGCGCTCGTGCACATAGGGCACGACCACGTCCATGCAGGCCTGCATGATGCCGAGCGGTCCCGCGGCAAGCACGGTCCGCTCGTAGTCGAGGCCGCTCATCAGCACGTTGACGCCTTTGCCGACCTTGCCCAGCACATTTTCCGCCGGCACCTCGCAATCCTGGAAGACGAGCTCGCAGGTGTTGGAGCCGCGCATGCCGAGCTTGTCGAGCTTCTGCGCGGTCGAGAATCCCTTGATGCCCTTGTCGATCAGGAAGGCGGTCACGCCGCGCGGGCCGGCTTTCGGATCGGTCTTGGCATAGACGACCAGCGCGTCGGCGTCCGGGCCGTTGGTGATCCACATCTTGCTGCCGTTGAGGACATAGCGGTCGCCCTTCTTGTCGGCTCGCGTCTTCATGCCGACGACGTCGGAGCCGGCGCCGGGCTCCGACATGGCAAGCGCGCCGACATGCTCGCCCGAAATCAGCTTCGGCAGGTACCGGCGCTTCTGCTCGGTGGTGCCGTTGCGGCGGATCTGGTTGACGCAGAGATTCGAGTGCGCGCCATAGGACAGGCCGACCGAGGCCGAGCCGCGGCTCACCTCCTCCATCGCCACGCAATGCTCGAGATAGCCGAGCCCGGCGCCGCCATACTCCTCCTCGGCGGTGACGCCGAGGATGCCGAGCGCGCCCATCTTGCGCCATAGATCCATCGGAAATTCATTGTCGCGGTCGATCTGCGCCGCGCGCGGCGCGATTTCGTCCGCGGCGAAGCGGCTGACGCTGTCGCGCAGCATGTCGGCCGCCTCGCCGAGGTCGAAATCGAAGGCCGGCAGTTGATTCGATAACATCGCGGCTCTCCCGCTCTTTTCAGTTGAATGTAAAGGGTTTCGCCGACAAAGCGAAGCCCGGACCCGGGCGCCGCTAGTCCTTCGGCGCGTCGGTGCGCCCGGCCATGGCCATCAGCGTCTGCAGCAGCGTGGCGCAGAGATGCTCGGTGCCGTCGCGCAGGACGAAGACGTCGATATGCGCGATCGTCAACGTGCGCCCCGGCTTGACGACGCGGCCGCGGGCGATCAGGCGGCTGCCGGCGGCCGGCGCCAAGAGGTTCATCTTGTACTCGACGGTGAGGATCGAGGCGTCGGCCGGCATCAGGCTGAACGCCGCGTAGCCGCCGGCCGAATCGCCGATCGTCCCGACGATGCCGCCGTGGAAGTAGCCGTGCTGCTGGCTGAGCTCCTGGCGGTAGTCGACCGCGATGTCGGCCTCGCCCGGGGCGACGTGGACCAGCGCCGCGCCGATCAGCTTCATCGCCCCCTGGCGGTCGAAGCTGTCGCGCACGCGCGCCGCGAAATCCGGGTTCTTAGGCGTGAACCGGCTCATTGCTCGCCGCCCGCACGGCTTCGGGCGCCTGCCACGCGACGATCATCCCCTGGACGCCGGCGAGTATGGGCTTTGGCAGCGCGCAGGGCCGTCGCGTGGCCTGGTCCATGTGAACGCCGGTCAATTCGGTGAACGCGGCAATCTCGCCGCTGCCGTCGTCGATCATTTCATGGACGATCCGGATGACCTTCTCGCGGACTTCGAGCACGCCCGAGCGGATCGTCACGACGTCGCCGGCGAACAGTTCGCGGCGATAGGTCGTGTTCTGCTGCACGGCCGCCATGCTTCGCCGCGCCTCGCGCAGATACGTCCGCGTAATTCCGGCCAGGGAAACCAGGCTCCATGTCGCTTCGTCGAACTTCGACGCGTACCACATGACGTTCATGTGGCCCATGTGGTCGCAGTGCCACGGATAGACCGTTCCGCGATAAGTCACGAGATTGACCATGCGTGCCTCCCGATCAATCCGGAAATAATACTTGACGTTTACGTAAACGTCAAGTCTTGCTCTCCCGCCGCCGGCCGGCGCCGGGCGGAAGCGCGGCGAGCTGCGCCCGGCAGCGCGCCTCGACCGCCGCCAGCTCATCGAGCGTCTCGGCGATGTCGGTGCGCTGGCGCTCGAGCGCGGCCCGACGCTCGGCGATCTTGCCCAAGAATAAGCGGAGTTGGCCGGCCTCGCCCGGCGCCGCGTCGTAGAGGTCGACGATCTCGCGGATCTCGCCGATCGAAAAGCCGAGCCGGCGGCCGCGCAGGATAAGCTTGAGGCGCACGCGGTCACGTGGGGTGAACAGCCGCGTCTGGCCGCGGCGCCCGGGCGCGATCAGTCCCTCGGCCTCGTAGAAGCGGATCGTCCGCGTCGTCACGTCGAATTCGCGCGCGAGCTCGGCGATGGTGAAATGCGCGCCCTTGCGGGGCGAGCCGGACTTGTCGCCGCCCGCCCGCTCAGTCACCGGCGCGCGCCGCGGTCAACTTCTGCGCATCGCCGACCGCCACCGCAGTCATGTTGACGATGCCGCGCACGGTGACCGACGTCGTCAGGATATGCGCCGGCTGGGCCACGCCGAGCAGCATCGGCCCGACCGACAGGCCGTCGCCCAGCACCTTGAGCAGGTTGAAGGTGATATTGGCCGCGTCCAGCGTCGGCATGACGAACAGATTGGCGGAGCCCTTGAGCCGCGAGTTGGGGAAGGCGCGGCTGCGGATCTCCTCCGACACCGCCGCGTCGCCGTGCATCTCGCCCTCCACCTCCAGCTCCGGCGCCAAATGCCGGATGGCGGCCACCGCCTGGCGCATCTTGCGCGTGGCGGCGGTCTCGGCCGTGCCGAAGTTCGAATGCGACAGCAGCGCGACCTTGGGCACGATGCCGAACTGCCGCAGCTTCTGCGCGGCAAGCACGGCCATTTCGGCGGTCTGCTCCATGCTCGGGTCGTCGGCGACATGGGTGTCGACGATGAAGTACAGGCCTTTCGACAGGATGAGCAGATTGAGCGCCGCCGCCTGGCGCACACCCGGCGCCAGACCGATCACGTCGATCACGTTGCGCAGATGGTGCTGGAAATAGCCCTGCGTGCCGCACAGCAGCGCATCGGCCTCGCCGCGCCGCAGGGCGAGCGCGCCGATCACCGTGGTGCGCGTGCGGACCAGCGTGCGCGCGAAGTCGGGCGAGACGCCGCGCCGCTCCATGATGCTGTGATAGAGCTTCCAGTACTCGGGGTAGCGCGGATCGTCCTGCGGATCGACGACGTCGAAATCCCGCCCCTGCTGCAGACGCAGGCCAAGCCGCTCGACCCGCGTCGCCAGCACGTCCGGACGGCCGATGAGGCTCGGCCGGGCGATGCCTTCGTCGACGACGATCTGCGCCGCGCGCAACACGCGCTCGTCCTCGCCCTCGGCGAAGATCACGCGCTTCGCCGCCTCTTTGGCGCGGGCGAACAGCGGCTGCATGACCAGCCCGGAGCGGTAGACGAACTGGCTGAGCCGCTGGCGATAGGCGTCGAAATCGGCGATCGGCCGGGTGGCGACCCCCGACTCCATCGCAGCCTTTGCGACGGCTGGCGCGAGCTCGGCTATCGCCTGCACCGCCGCGATCTTCATCGGCTCGTTGATCGCCGTGGCGCCGACATCGAGCGCGCCGCGGAAAATGAACGGGAAGCAGAGGACGTTGTTGACTTGATTCGGATAGTCCGAGCGGCCGGTGGCGATGACGGCGTCGGGGCGCACGGCGCGCACCTCCTCCGGCATGATCTCCGGCGTCGGATTGGCGAGCGCCAGGATCAGCGGCCGTGCCGCCATCTTGCCGACCCATTCGGGCTTGAGCACACGCGGCGCCGACAGGCCGAGGAAGATGTCGGCCCCCTCGATGATCTCTGCCAACGTCCGCGCGCTGGTCTTGCGCGCGTAGCGGGCCTTGCGCGGGTCCATCAGCTCGGTGCGGCCCTCATAGACCACGCCAACGATGTCGGCGACCGCGATGTTGTCGCGCTTCAAGCCGAGATCGACCAGCAGGTCGAGGCAGGCGAGCGCCGCGGCGCCGGCGCCGGAACAGACAAGCTTCACCCGGCCGATCGGCTTGCCGACCACCTTGAGGCCGTTGAGTATGGCGGCGCCGACGATGATCGCCGTGCCATGCTGGTCGTCGTGGAATTGAACAGCACCGCCTTGCCTTCCATCACCGGCTTCGCCGCCAGCGGGCCGATGGCGCCGAGGCCAAGCACGGCCGTGCCGTTGGTGACGACGGCGACGAGATTGCCGCGCGCGGTAAGCTGCGCCGCCTCGCCGGGATCGGCGGCGATCGCCTCGCAGGCGGCGGCGACGCCAGGCGTGTACGCAAGCGCCAGATCGCCCTGATTGGCGAGCGGCTTGGTTGCCACGATCGCCAGCTTGCCCGGTTGCGGATGCCGGTGATATTCGAGGGCGCTGTCGCTTATGGATTTGTCGGACATGCGCCCCCCGATCGATGATGCCGCCGGCGCTTCGGCCTAGCGGTCCGCGACGCATCCATCGCCTGACCCCGCCTCCGGGTAGACCTGGTGTGGTGATGCGTCACGAATGTCAGATTGTCGGCACTCGTCGAATTGAGAGTGGTGCGGTCGAGAAGATTCGAACTTCCACACCCTTTCGGGTACTAGCACCTCAAGCTAGCGCGTCTACCATTCCGCCACGACCGCATGCGGGGTGCTGCAGCCGCGCCACGACGCGGCCTTGCCAATCTCGCCCGCCGGGAATACCAAAACGGGGGGGATCGCGCAAGCGGGCCGGAGCACCGAGGAATGTCGTTCGAAGATAATGGCTTAGGCGGGATCGCCTGGCGCGTGAGCGAGGCCCGGGTCGGCTATGAGGAGGCGGTCGCGGCGATGGAAGGGCGCGTCGCCGCCATTCGCGCCGGCCGCGCGCCGGAGCTGGTATGGCTGGTCGAGCATCCGCCGCTCTACACCGCCGGCACCTCGGCCAAGCCCGCCGATTTGCTCGATTCCGGCCGCCTGCCGGTGCACGCCACCGGCCGCGGCGGCGAGTACACCTATCACGGACCCGGCCAGCGCGTGGCCTATGTCATGCTCGACCTGCGCGCCCGCGGCC
>JACQDQ010000498.1 GCA_016201015.1 Pseudomonadota bacterium
ATCCGTGCTCCTCAGCAAGTAGGGCGCGAAGTCACCATTCTGATGATTCTCGGCCGCGATGTACACGGTGTTCTCGTTGTGTTGCGACGCCCGGATGCGCGCGATGTACGCGTTGGGGGGCGTCGTCAGCTTTTCAACTTTACGCCGCGCAGGCGGATGATGCCGTCCGGATACGGCGTGAAGCCATCGAGCTTCGCGCTGAAACTGTAGAGCCAAGTATCGTGGTATAGATAGATGATCGGCCGTTCGGTGAGATAGATCGCCGCCGCCTGGTCGTACAGCGCCTTGCGTTCGGCGAAATCGGTGATCTCGCGGGCCTTGTTGAGCGCCTGGTCGACCTCCGCGTTGCAATACTTGCCGTCGTTGCTGGACCCCTTGCAGCTCAGCCAGTTGTGGATATTGCCGTCCGGGTCGACGCGGCCGCTCCAGCCGAGCAGCACCGCCTCGAAATTGCCTTCGGCCATCTGGCGCAGCATGGTGACGAACTCGATGACCTGAATTTTTATGGTGATGCCGACTTCCTTGGCCATCACCTGCAGCATCTGCACGACTTGCTGACGCTCGGGCTGCGGCGGCACGAGGATCGTGAACGTGGGATCGGCGACGCCGGATTCGGATACAAGCTTTCGTGCCTTGGCGACATCGCGTTGCGGCAGGGGGAATGCCTTGGCGTACCACGGGCTATTGGGCGGCACCGGCTGGTTGCCGACGCGATGCGCGCCCGAAAAGATCACGTTGACGATCGCCTCGCGGTCGATCGCCAGCTCGAATGCCTCGCGCAGTTTGGCATTCTTCGAAAAAATCGGATTGACCTTCGGCCCGTTGGCGATATTGAAGATCACGCTTTGATAGGCCAGGCTGGTAACGCCGACATAAGCGATCCGCGCATCGCTCTTGATCGAATCGATGTCGGTCGGCAACGGCCGTTCGATGAACCCGAACTGGCCGGCCTTGAGCTGGGAAAGCCGTACCGTCGGATCCTGCACCGCGGTAAAGACGACGCGTTCCGGGAAGTACTGATCCTTGGCCCAATAATCGGCGAATTTCTCGAGCACGATGCGGTCCAGAATCACGCGCTCGACGAATTTGTAAGGCCCGGCGCAGACCACGTGATTGCCGAACTGGGCGCCGGCGGCCTCGGCCGCCTTGGGCGATACCATCATCCCGGCGCGGTCGGCGAACTGCGCGAGCAGCGGCGCGAACGGCGTCGCCATGATCACCTTGACCGTCAGGTCGTCGATGATCTCGGCGCCCGATACTGGTGCAATTTCGCTGCTGCGGCGGCTGCCTTGCAGGCTCTTCATCCGATCGATGTTGTACTTGACGGCCGCGGCGTTGAACGGCTCGCCATCGTGGAACTTGACGCCCGGCCGCAGCTTCAAGGTGAGCGACTTTCCATCCGTCGCGATCGCCCATGCCGTCGCCAGTTGCGGCACGAAGGATTGGTCGGTGCCGATGTCGACGAGCTTGTCGCACAGCGAGGCGAGCACGTGGCGGCCGACAAAGCTGTAATTGAGATGGGGATCGAGCGAGTCCGGATCGTCCTGGAGCCCGATGCGCAACGTCTGCGCCGATGCCGATCCTAGATGCACAGCCAACGCGATGGCGGCAAACAGCCCAATTCGCCTCAGCATTATCGACTCCTCCCGATGAAACGTCTCATCGCCCGACGCCGTGGAAACAGTGGATTGGTGGATATTTCAGCCGGATTTTGCCATAGGGTAGCAGGGCGGGGATACATTTCGATTGCGGCGCATCGGCGACGGCACGAGCAACCGCAACGATATAGCAAAGGGCATGCGAGGTTCATTGAATGTTGCCTACGTTTACGACGCGGCCGGAGATTCGCGGCACCTTCGGCATGGTCGCTTCCACGCATTGGCTGGCCTCGGCCGTCGGCATGAACATGCTGGAGCGCGGCGGCAACGCGTTCGACGCGGCGGTCGCCGCGGGTTTCGTTCTGCAGGTTGTCGAGCCGCACCTGAACGGCCCGCTCGGCGAGGTGCCGATCATCTTGTGGAGCCGGAAGCACGGCAAGATTGATGTGGTGTGCGGGCCGGGCGTGGCGCCGGCCGCGGCGACGATCGAACGGTTCCGCAGCCTCGATCTCGACATTGTGCCGGGTACGGGCCTGCTCGCCGCGTGCGTTCCGGGCGCGTTCGATGCCTGGATGCGTCTCCTGCGCGACTACGGCACCTTGCCGCTTACCGACATTCTGACTCCGGCCATCGAATATGCGGCGGCTGGATATCCACTCGTCCCCCGCATCCCGAATACGATCGCGACCTTGCGCGATCTGTTCACGGAGCACTGGCCAACCTCGGCCGCCGTCTACTTTCCCGGTGGCCGCTTGCCGCAAGCCGGCGAATTGTTCCGCAATCCGGCGATCGCCGACACCTATCGACGCATCGTTGCGGCGGGCGAGGCCGCTGGCGGCAACCGTGAGTCCCGGATCGAGGCGGCGCGACGTGCTTGGTCGCAGGGCTTCGTCGCCGACGCGGTAGATCGGTTCTGTCGCACGCAAGAGGTGATGGATACCTCCGGCCGCCGCCACCACGGTCTGCTGAGCGGCCAGGACATGGCACGCTGGGAGGCGACCGTCGAGGCGCCGCTGACCTACGACTATCACGGCTACACGGTGGCAAAATGCGGGCCGTGGTCGCAAGGACCGGTGTTCCTGCAGCAACTCGTGCTGCTCAAGGGATTCGATCTCGGCGCAATGGACCCGACCGGTCCCGACTTCGTCCACGCGGTGGTCGAATGCGCGAAGCTCGCCTTCGCCGATCGCGAGGCATGGTATGGCGATCCCAAATTCGTCGAGGTTCCCCTCGGCGATTTGTTGGACGATGCCTATAGTGACTCTCGCCGTCAGTTGATCGGCGAGGCGGCGTCGCACGAGCTGCGGCCCGGTGCGCCGGGTGGCAGGCAGCCGAAGCTGGCCGCGGCGGTCGCGGCGCGTCTGCCCGGGGACGCGATCCTGCGCGGCGGTGCCGGGGAGCCGACGACCGCGCGCATGGGCGCTGGCGAACAGGTCATGGCACCGGTCGCCGAGCTCAAGGTGCGCCGCGACGGCCGCGCCACCGGCGACACCTGCCACGTCGATGTCGTCGATCGCTGGGGCAATATGGTGGCGGCAACGCCGAGCGGCGGCTGGCTGTCGAGCTCGCCGGTGATCCCTGAGCTTGGGTGCGGCGTCACCACACGCGGCCAGATGTTTTGGTTGACGGAAGGCCTACCGGGAAGCCTCGCGCCCGGCAAGCGGCCGCGGACCACGCTCACGCCGAGCTTCGCCCTCAAGGACGGCGAACCCTATATCGCCTTCGGCACGCCGGGCGGAGATCAACAGGATCAATGGTCGCTGCAGATGTTCCTGCGTCACGTCCATCACGGTTTCAATCTGCAGGCGTCCATCGATGCTCCGTCGTTCCATACGGAGCACATGCCGAGCTCGTTTTGGCCGCGCGCCGCGAACCCTGGCGTGGTCGTGCTCGAATCACGTTTCGACGAGGCGACATGTGGGGCATTGCGCCGGCGCGGACACGCCGTACGGATGGGCGAGCCGTGGTCGGAAGGCCGCGTCTCTGCCTGCGCCCGCGAACAAACGACGACGGGCTGGGTGCTCAAGGCGGGCGCCAATCCGCGCGGCATGCAGGGCTACGCCGTCGGTCGCTGACGGCGCCGCGCCGCCGCCACCCGAGCTGCGGCCGTTAGCGTGACGGCCTCATCGAGGCGGCGCTTGCGTTGCCCGAGATCGTCGCTACCTTGCCGGGCAGAAGCAGTTCCTGCCTCCCTACGAATGGGGTCAAGACCATGCCCTTCGACAAAGTCGAACGCGCATCGCGCTGGACGGCGCCTACGCATTGGCGGCGCATCGCCACGATCGACGCCCATACCGAGGGCGAGCCGTTCCGGGTGATCGTCGGCGGCTATCCTGATCTTGCCGGCGACACCATCCTCGCCCGACGGCGCACCGCGCGCGAGAAACTTGATCGTCTGCGGACGGCGCTCATGTGGGAACCGCGCGGCCACGCCGACATGTACGGCTGTATCGTGACGCCGCCGGTGACGCCGGGGGCCGATATCGGCGTCCTGTTCCTGCACAACGAAGGCTACAGCACGATGTGCGGGCACGGCATTATCGGCATTGCGACGGTGGCGCTGGAAACCGGCATGCTGCCGATGCGCGAACCGGAGACAACGATCCGTATCGACACCCCGGCCGGACTGGTGACGGCGCACGCCCGGGTCGAGAACGGATCGGTCTCCAGCGTCCGCTTCGCCAACGTTGCCTCGTATGTTGTCGGCATGGATGAGACCGTCGAGGTGCCGGGCCTCGGTCGCGTTCGCTACGACCTCGCCTTCGGCGGTGCTTACTACGCATATGTGCGTGTGGAAGATGTTGGGCTGAGCTGCGCGCCAAAGCACTATCGGGCCTTGATCGAAGCCGGCATGGCGATCAAGCATGCGGTGATGGCGAGCCGCGAAATGGTCCACCCGTTCGAGGCGGATTTAGGATTTCTCTATGGCACGATCTTCGTCGGCCACGCCGAGAGGACTGGCGCGCATAGCCGCAATGTCTGCGTCTTCGCCGATGGGGAAGTCGACCGTTCGCCGACCGGCACCGGCGTCAGCGGGCGACTCGCGATCCACTACGCGCGCGGAGAGATCGCCTTGGGCGAGCGCATCGCCATCGAAAGCATCATCGGCAGCCGGTTCATCGGGTCGGTCGTCCGCGAGGTGACGTTCGGTCCCTATCGCGCCATCGTCCCCGAGGTCGAAGGCACTGCGCACATCACCGGACGCCATGAATTTCTGATCGATCCGACCGACGATCTGCGGGACGGATTTCTGCTGCGGTGATCGACGGCGCTATTGAATGCGTTTGGTGAGTATCAGGCAGTTGCGGTCGCCGACTCGAGCGTAGCGAACCTCGTCCATCATCGTGCGGATGAGATGCAGGCCGAGCCCGCCGACCGGGCGATCCTCCAGCGACCCTTCGAGATCGTAAACCGGCCTTGTCGTCGGGTCGAAGGGGCGGCCATCATCGTCGAACGATAGGACCACGGCGCCACCCTCAACGTGGAGCAATACGGTCACGACGCCGGCCGGCGCCCCCGGATCGTAGCCGTAAGCGACGAGATTCGTCAGCAATTCCTCCACGACCAGGGTAAGGCTGTGGGCAATTCGCTCGCCCAGGCGACTCTCGAGACAGAACGCGTCGACGAATGCCCGCAGCCGCCGCAGTTCGGCCAAATCGCTTGCTATGGTTAGCGTCGCCGCCACGTTTGGCTTCCTAATTTGCCCGATTTCTAAATTCGCCGTTTTCGATCAGGTATTGTATATTGCTTTGGCCGTTTCTGCCGCTCGGCCGGCCGTGGCCTGTTTACCAAGTTCGGATCGGCCTGAGCATCACGCTTCGACCTAGGGGAGCAAACGCATGAAGTGTCTTACCATCCTCGGCTTGCGGCGCCTCGCCGCCGCTGCTGCGCTGTCTGTCGGTATCGCCGCGTCGCTTGCCGTCACGGCGCCGCCCGCAGCCGCCCAGGGTGCGACGATCGGCCAAGTGAAGACGGTGAGCGGGCAATCCTTCATCGTGCGCGGCGGCGCGCGCCTGCCGGCCACGGCCGGCGACCTGGTGGTCGAGAAGGACGTTATCGAGACCGGCGGCGATGGCAGCATCGGCATCACCTTTGTCGACAACACCGTGTTCTCCACCGGCCCGAACAGCCAGGTGGCGCTTGAAGAATTCCGCTTCGATTCGAGCGAATTCCAGGGCGCGATGGTGGCTAGCGTGTCGCGCGGGACGTTGTCGGTAGTCTCGGGCGACATTGCGCGGACCTCGCCCGGCGCCATGCGTGTCCGCACGCCAACCACCGTGCTCGGCGTACGCGGGACAAGGTTCCTGGTACGGGTCGGCGACGACCGCTGACGCATGCGAGCGCCGATCGTCGCGGCCCTGCTGGGCCTTAGCCTTGCGGCCTGCGAGAGCGGTCCGCGCGCGAATCTGTTCGTCGTGTTGCCCAACCCGGACGGGACGAGCGGCGCAATTTCGGTGGATGACGGCCGCAAGGTGGTCGTGCTCGACCGACCCTACGCGGCTAGCCAGTTGCGTTCGGGCGTAGCGGAGTCGGTGGACGTATCCGAGCAGGACGTGCAGGCGGCGTTCGGCCCGGCGATCGCCGCGCGCCCGATTCTGCCGGCGCGCTTCCGGCTCTATTTCATGCTGAATACCGACCAGCTGACGACGGAGTCGGAGGTCCTGTATCTCAGCGTGTTCGAAGATATCCGTCGCCGGACTGTCTACCAAGTCGACGTGGTCGGTCATACCGATACGGTCGGGACCAGGAGCTACAATCAACAGCTTTCCTCGCAACGGGCCACGACGATCCGCGACCGCCTGGTGAAGGACGGGCTGCAGCCAGGGTCGATCACGGTATCTGGTCGCGGTGAAGCCGATCTCGCGCTGGCAACTGCGGACGAAATATACGAGCCGCGCAATCGTCGCGTCGAAATCACGGTCCGCTGATCAATCGCGGCTGGCATCGTCGTCGTCTCCGCTGCCGACCCATCGCAGGGCCAAGATCGTTATGTCGTCGGCCTGCTCGGCGCCGCGCGAGAAGGTCTTGATGTCGGCATAAAGGCGAGTGACCGCCGCTTCGGCCGCGCGCAGAGGCGGCGTCATTGCCAGCACTGTGGCCACTTGCGCGACCGAATAGAAGTGCCCCAACGGGTCCTGCGCCTCGCTGACGCCGTCGGTGAACATCAGCAGCATCTCGCCTGGCCGCAACCGGTGAGATTCCAAGGGATAAAGGAACTCATCCTTGGCGCCGAGCGGCGGCCCGCCGCGGCATTCGATTTGTCGCGGCGTCGCACCGTCGGCCAGCACAAACGGCGAATCGTGGCCGGCGTTGCAGAACTGGACGAGGCCGGTCTGCAGATTGAGGATGCCGACGAACGACGTGACGAACATCATGTCGGAGGTGTCGCGTAGCAGATCGGCGCTCGCGATGGCGATCTGCGCGTTGGCTTCGGTGACGATGCGATCGATGGCGAGCCCGCGGCGGACGACGTTGCTGCGGAACAGCTCCTTGGTCATCGCCATGAACAGTGCGGCGGGAATCCCCTTGCCCGATACGTCGCCCACCATGAAAAACAGGTGGTCGGCGTCGATCAGCATGAAGTCGTAGAGGTCGCCGCCAACGGCCTTCGCCGGCTCGATCAGGGCATGAATATCGAAGTCGGTGCGGTCGGGAAACGCCGGGAAGCGCCGCGGCAGCAGACCCATCTGGATGGCGCGCGCCGCATTGAGCTCGCCTTCGATGCGCGCGGCGATCTGACGTTGACGATCAAGCTCGACCGCGAGGCGTCGGCGGGCGGCTTCGACGGCGATAAACGTCGCGCCAAGCATGACACTGAATAAGATCAGGCTGGAAAGCGTCGGGTAGGCGCCGTCGATCAAGACGCCGAACAGGCGGTATTGGGCCCACGCGCCGATCAAGAGCGCCGCGGCCAACGCCACGACCGGCAAGGCCGCCAGCTTAGGGCGGCGGTAAGGCACGGCGAAGACGACCACGAGCCCGGCCAGGACGATGATCGCCATCTCGCTCGCGTCGGCCTGGCGCGGGCGGGTAAGGAAGCCGCCCGACAGCACGGATTCCAGAATCTGGGCATGCACATCGATGCCCTGCATTAGGCCGAGCGGCGTGGCCTTGAGATCGACCAAGCCAAGACCTGTGACGCCGAGCAGGACCAGTGCGCCGCGCAAAGCAGCCGGGTCGTAGCCGCCGTCGAGCAATTGGGCGGCCGAGATGTAGCGAGCCCCCTGCGGGTCGGCGGGACCGGTCGGGGGCGCGGTGTAGTGGACCCAGAGCCGACCACGCGCATCGGTCGGCAGTTGGTGACGCCCGACGACGATCTGCCGGACGGTGGCGTCCTCCGTCTCAACGCGCACGAAGCTTGCCCGCTCGGCGACCCGCAGCATATCGAGGGTGACTGCCGGGACGATTCGGCCGTCAACATGCACCACGAGCGGAACGCGGCGGATGACGCCGTCGGTCTCCGGTTCGACAGCCAACAAACCGCGACCTTGCTCGGCCGCCGCGATCACCGACAGGCTGCGCAAGAGGTTGGGATAGGTGACGAGGCGCGGGCGGGGATTCTCACCGAACTCGTGGACGCGCGTCAGCCGCAGCGGGCTGGGCAGCCCTTTCTCGCCGTCAAGCGAAGGGCCGAGGCCGAGCACCGTCGGCACGGCACGGAACGCGTTGGCGAGCTTGAATTCGTTCGGGGGAAGCGATTGCAGCGCGGCACGCAAATCCTTCGACAGGTCGGGCAGAGTCTCGGCCAGGCGGCTAGGCGACAGCCGGTCGGGCTCAAGGAAAAGAATATCGACGCCGAGTACTGATGGGCCGCCGCTCGCGATGCGCTGCACGAGCTCGGCGAGCAGAGTGCGCGGCCACGGCCATTGGCCCTTGAGGCGTAGGGTTTCGTCGTCGATTTCGACGATACGCACCGGCTGATCGACATAAGTGCGCGGCGATAGCCGCTGGAAGACGTCGAAAAGACGCATGCGCAGGCTCTCGATCGGCGGCGGATCGTAGAGGCGCAGCACCGTCATTGCGACAAGCGCCGCCAAGGCGAGAAGTCGCCCGGGTACGCGCAAGGCGGCCGCGACCCGGGTCCCCCATTCGCCCGCGGGCGTCACGCCTTTGCCTCGACCGTCAGATCACGATCTCGAGCCCATCATAGGCCGAGATCACTTCGACCCTATGGCCGTCGCGGCTGATCTCCTCGAATCGCACGGTCTCGGCGAAGACGGTTTCAATCATCTTGTCGTCGAAGGCCGGCTCGTGATGAAACAGCGCGAGGCGTTTGGCGCGCGCGAGTTGGGTCAGTTCCACCGCCACGATATTGCTCGAATGGCCCCAATCCTCTTTCACCGAGATGGCTTCGGCGAGCGAATACATCGCATCGAAGATGACCAGATCGGCATTCCGGAAGAACTCGACGAACGGGTAGCTGTCGTTCACGGTTTCGAATTTGTGTTCAGAATCCGTTGAATAGACGATTGACTTGCCATCTTTGGTGAAGCGATAGCCATAGGAGTCGCCCGAATGGAACTGCTTCATGGGGCGTACGGAGACGCCAGCCACCTCATAGACCCTTCCGGGCTCGAGCGGCACGAACTCGATCGTGGCGCCGAGGCGCTCGAAATCGACCGGGAAGCACGGGGCAGATTGCTGACGTACCATCGCCTCGTGCATGATCGAGTGGCAGCCATGAATGCGTATCACGTTTCCCGGAACGTAGGCGGGCGCGAAAAATGGGAAGCCCATGATGTGGTCCCAGTGGAAATGGGACATGAAAAAGTTGAATCGCAGGCCCTGCGGCGGTTTGTGCTTGGCCAAGACGTAATGACCGAAGTCGCGTACGCCGCTGCCGAGATCGCAGACCACAAATTCGTTAGTTCCGGCGTCTATCTGGACGCAGGAGGAGTTGCCGCCGAAGGTACCGGCCACCGAGAACGGAAGCTCCCTGTCGATGAATGCGTCGACCGTCTCGGGCGTGTCCAGGCTGCGCCCACGCGCCAATAGCAGCGCCTCACGCAGCTTGGCGCGGACCGTCTTGTGATTGATCGGGGCCGGCAGCGAGCCGCGCGTGCCCCAAAAGCGGACGAGCATGGGCGTGCCTCCCCCGTCTATCCAGTGACGCAGTCAGGACCACGCGGCGACAGCGTCATCAACGCCATCGAAGACCTGGATGACATAGTTGAAGCGGCTGATTGCAAAGATCTCCTTGACCATCGGGTGGAGGCCGGCGACGGCCATGCGGCCGTTGACCGCCTTGGCCTGCTTCGAGGCGACCATCAGGGCGCGCAGGCCGACGCTGCTCAGATAGTCGACCTTGCTCATGTCGAGCAGCACCGTCGCACCGTTGGTGCCGACGGCGCCAAGCAATTTTGCTTGAAATGCCGGGCTTGTTTCATTGTCGATGCGGCCGACCGGCGTCAAGACGAGAATTTGGCCGCGACGGGTTTCGCCGATCTCCAAGCGTTACTCCATTTGACTGTATCGCGACTTCCGGGGCAAGCGTGCGCCAAGGGATATTTGACGTTTCCCCAGGATCGCGCAAGGCGCATCTTGGGCCGGGCGATGCCCCGGCTCGCGATAGCGGAAACGGCTGGCGCCGGCCCATCCGCCGACGGCGCGCGACGAGTTCGATGGTCAGGACCAAGCGGCCATCGCCGCGGTGACATCGTCGAATATCGGCACGACATGCGACAGGCGGCTGATGGTGAAGATTTCCTTGACGATCGGCTGCAGCGCGGCGACGGCAAAACGGCCGTTCAGTGCCTTCGACTGCTTGGTCGCGGCAATCAGGACATGTAGGCCAGCGCTGCTGATGTATTGGACCTTGCTGAGGTCGAGCAGAATCGTGGCGCCGCCGCCGCCCATTTCGGCCAGCAATCTGGTTTGAAACGCCGGGCCGGTTTCGTTGTCGATGCGCCCGACGGGGGTGAGGACCAAGATCGCGCCTCGACGCGTTTCCTCGATTTGCACGCGAACGCCCTCCGTTGAGCCTTGTCAATCAGCCCAGTTTGATCTTGGCGATTGTCGACGGTTCGGTCGAGTGGTGCAAGGCCGCATCTGTAGCCGACGCGCCACAACGCCCTAAAACAGACGGCGATGGATCAATCGGAGGCGGCGGCGCCACGCGGCACGGCCGCCGCGATGCGGCCTCGCCACAGCTCGGCAATGATGTCGGCAGCACGCGTCGCGTCCGCCTCAGCAATATGCCGATGCGTCACCAGACGGACGACGTATGGCCCGAAGGCGTTGGCCAGCACGCCACGGTCCTTGAGGTCCACGAGCCAATCCTCCGCCCGCCGCTTGCTGCGCGTGACATCGACCATGACGATATTTGTCTGCACCCGCGTTGGATCGGCCAGGACCGGATCGATCGCGGCGAGGCGGCGCGCAAGGACCTGTGCCGTTGCGTGATCGTCGCCCAGGCGCTGCGTCATCTGCTCGATGGCGATGATGCCGGCGGCAGCGATGATGCCGGCTTGACGCATACTGCCGCCTACCATCTTGCGAAAGGCGCGGGCACGCTCGATGATCGCCTTGCTGCCGCTGAGCAGCGAACCGACCGGCGCGCTCAGGCCCTTCGACAAGCAAATCGAGACGGAATCGCCGTAGCGCGCGATCTCTGGTGCCTGCACTCGCAGCGCCGTCGCGGCGTTGAAGATGCGCGAACCGTCGATGTGCACCGGCACCGCGTGACGTTTGGCGATGGCGTGCACTTCGGCCATGTGGTCGAGCGGCAGCACCTTGCCGCCGGCGGCATTGTGCGTTGTCTCCATGCAGACGAGCGCCGTACCCAGGCGCTTCGGCGAAAGTCCGGAGCGGATCGCCTCGCGCAGGGCGTCGATGTCCATGGCGCCATCGTGTCCCGGCAAACCACGATGGAACAGTCCGGCAAGGTTCGCGACGCCCCCCAGCTCGGACCGAAGGATGTGGCTCATCGCTTCGAGCAGCACCTCGCCGCCGCGGCCGGTATGCGTAAGCTGCGCCACCAGGTTCGCCATCGTTCCGCTGGGCACAAGCACGGCGTCCTCCTTGCCCAGCCGCTCGGCTGCCAGCACCTCGAGCCGGCGGACGGTCGGGTCCTCGCCGTAGCCGTCGTCGCCGACGGCTGCCCGCGCCATCGCCTCGCGCATGGCGTCGGTCGGCTGGGTAACGGTGTCGCTGCGCAGGTCAATGGCGGGCATGGCGTCTCCTCACCCGGCGTTATGGGGTCATCGGGCTGAGGATAGCCGGCTGACGCAGTGCTGCGCCACCGCGGCGATGATCGCCTCGGTGTCGAGACCATAGGCGCGGTAGAGATCGGGAATGTCGCCCGATTGCCCGAAATGCTCGACGCCGAGGGCGTGGGTCGCCTGGCCACGCACGGCGCCGAGCCACGACAGCGCGGCCGGATGGCCATCGATAATCGTCACCAGCCCGGCCCGCGGGGCGAGCGGCGCCAGGAGCGTCTCCGCCGCCGCCGCCGGCGCCGGTTGGCCACTGCGACGCACGGTGGCAGCGGCGAGCCAGCCGGAATGCAAGCGGTCGGGCGACGTGACGGCGAGCAGGCCGGCGCCGGGAATGTCGTCGAGGATCTCGCGGTGCGCCGCGATCGCTTCCTCGGCAACCGCACCGGCATAGACGATGGCAAGCTCGGCATCCGGCGCGGGCGGAAAGAGCCAATAGCCGCCGGCGATGATCGCCGCACGCAATTCTGGCGTCAGAGCGCGCTGCGGTTGCGATAGCGGCCGGGTCGCCAGGCGGAGATAGACGGAGCCGCCGCTGTCGCTTTGCATGAAGCCGAATCCCCAGGCCATGATGGCGGCAAGCTCGTCGACGAAGGCCGGCTCGAAATAGGTGAGCTTGTCCTGGGCCATGCCGATCAGCGGGGTATGGATCGACTGGTGGGCCCCACCCTCGGGGGCCAGGGTCAGGCCCGAGCGGCGATCGGTCGTCACCAGCGCGGCGACCGTCTGGAGCTGCTCGTTGACGCGCAGGCTGGGGATGGCCACGTTAACGCCCAGCGGGGCGAACGTCTCGTTCATCCGCCGCATGAGTTCTTCGAAATAGGGATAGTCACTGGTCGAGA
>JACQDQ010000476.1 GCA_016201015.1 Pseudomonadota bacterium
GATCGGCGTGCAGCGCCGTCGGCGTCGAGCCGACGCTCACGCCCTGGCAGGAGAATCCCGCGGCGCGCAGTCGCTCGGCGGCGCGCACGGCGCCGGCACGCTCCTCCTCGGCGACGATCTTGACTTCGGTGACGCTGCGGCAGAGGTAGGAATGCCCTGCATGCGCCAGGACGCCGGCAAGACGGGCGCCGGTCCCTGCCGTCAGCCGACGCGCGATCTCGAGCAGCAGCGGCGATTCCGGGTCGATGCCGGCGCGCCCGCCGCCGGTGTCGATCTCGATCAGCACGTCGAACGTCGTGCCCAGCGCCGATGCGCGCTCGCCAAGGGCACTGGCGACGTCAGGACAATCGGTCAGCAGTGTGACCCGCGCACCCCTGCGGTGGAGCGCAGCGACTTCGGCGAATTTGCGCGGCACGATGCCGACCGCGTAGGTCAGATCGCGGAAGCCATGCTCGACGAAGTATGCCGCCTCGCGCAGGGTGGAGACGGTGATGCCGCCCGGCTGGCCGGCGGTGGCAAGCGCCGCCACGTGCGCGGATTTCGCCGTCTTGAGATGCGGCCGCAACGCGACGCGCAGCTCCTTGGCGCGCGCCTGCATGCGGGCGACATTTCGCGCCAGACGGCGTCGATCCAATATCAACGCCGGCGTCGGCAGGTCATCGAGATGCATGGGCGAGCCCTTTGTCACATCGCTCGCGCAACGGAGCCGACCTGCGGTCGGGGCGATAATTTCACGCTGCGTGGCGCACCGGCGCCGGCACGAGACGGCGCAGCTCCTGCTCATCCAGCGTTTCCTTCTGGAGCAGGGCGCGGGCACTGGCCTCCAGCACGTCACGCCGGCTTTGCAACGTCGACAGGGCCTTGTCGAAGGCGGCGCCGACGATGCGCCGCACCGCAGTGTCGATCTCGCTGGCGGTTTCCTCGCTGTAGCTGCGCTCGCTCCACGGTGCCGCCATCGGCGTCCCGAGAAAGGTTCCGCGCTCGGCGTCGTAGGTGACCTGGCCGAGTTTTTCGTCCATGCCGTAACGCGTCACCATGCTGCGGGCGATCTCCGTCGCCTTGGCGAGATCGTCGGCGGCGCCTGTCGAAAAGTGGTTGAAGACCAGGCGCTCCGCCGCGCGGCCGCCGAGGAGGACCATCATCTTGGTTTCCAGCTCCTCGCGCGTCATCAGGTAGCGGTCTTCGGTCGGCCGCTGGATCGTATAGCCGAGCGCGCCGACGCCGCGCGGAATGATCGAAACCTTGTGCACCGGATCGGCGCCCTCGAGCGTCAGGGCTAGCAGCGCATGGCCCATCTCGTGATAGGCGACGATCTCGCGCTCTTTGGGGTTGAGCAGGCGATTCTTCTTCTCGAGGCCGGCGATGATGCGCTCGATCGCGGCGGTGAAGTCGCCCATGGTCACATTGCCCGCGCCCCGTCGCGTGGCGAGCAAGGCAGCCTCGTTCACGAGATTTGCAAGTTCGGCGCCGGAGAAGCCCGGTGTCAGTGCGGCAATCATTTCCGGATCGACGCTTGTCTCGATCTGAATCTTCTTGAGGTAGATATTGAGAATCTGTATGCGGCCGACCTTGTCCGGTCGATCGACGAGGACCTGGCGGTCGAAGCGCCCGGCGCGCAGCAGAGCCGGATCGAGAATCTCCGGCCGGTTGGTGGCGGCCAGCAGCACCAGGCCGGCGCTCGGGTCGAAGCCGTCGAGCTCGGACAGCAGCTGATTGAGCGTCTGTTCCTTCTCGTCGTTGCCGCCACCGGCACCGAAGGCACCGCGGGCGCGGCCAAGCGCGTCGAGCTCGTCGATGAAGATGATGGCCGGCGCGCGCTTGCGGGCCTGCTCGAACAGGTCGCGTACGCGCGCCGCGCCAACGCCGACGAACATCTCGACGAACTCCGACCCATTGATCGAGAGATACGGCACGCCCGCCTCGCCGGCGACGGCGCGGGCGAGCAGCGTCTTGCCCGTGCCCGGCGGACCGACCAGCAGCACGCCTTTCGGCATGCGGGCGCCGAGTTTGCCGTACCGCTTCGGATCGCGCAGGAACTCGACGATCTCCTTGAGCTCGGCCTTCGCTTCGTCGACGCCGGCGACGTCGTCGAAAGTCACCTTGGTGTCGGCCTCGACATAGACCTTGGCCTTGCTTTTGCCGATCGACATGAGGCCGCCGCCGATGCCGCCACGTTCGGCGATGCGCCGGAAGAAGAATGCCCAAACTCCAAAGAAGAGCAGGATCGGCAAGATCCAGGACAGGATGTCGCGGATCAGCGTGTTTTCGACCTGACCGCTGTACTTGACGCTGTATTTGTCGAGCTCGGCTGCGAATTCCGGATCTATGCGCGTCGTGATGAACTGGGTTCGGCCGTCGGGGCGCGCCTCCTTGAGCGTGCCGTGAATGAAATTCTGCGCGACGTTGATCTCAGCGACCTTGCCTTGCTTGAGCAGTCCCTGAAATTCGCTATAGGCGAGGGGCTCGACGCGTTGGCTTTCGACCCACAGATACTGCACGAACATGACGCCGATCACCGCCGCGACCAGATACCACGCGTTATATTGGCTTTCCTTGTGCATCGGTCGAACTCCCCGGTACCGCCTCGAGTATCCGCGCTGCGGGGCAAGTTTGATTGATTCACGTCACGATCGGCAAGGTCAATCGCGGGGCCCTGACGAAGGCGTGAAGAAAAGCGACGATGCGCCAGGCCGGCCGTGCGTATGGCCTCGGCGACACTACAGATCTATATGAAGGACGTAGTCGCCCGGGGGCCGCCGTGCCGATTCGGGTGCGGCCTACTTGACAGCTTCCGCTGTCTCACCCTTCGCTTTTTTCGGTCGTTGGATGCGCCGCGGCATCCACGGCTGGATACGCCATAGACGCTCGCTTTTCTCCCATGGGCGCGTATCGCCGCTGGACTTACGCCGCCAGCGATCGAGGACGTCGCGCGCCGCCCACTCCGGAGTGTCATCGTGGACGCGCTGCGCGTCGGCAAGCACGGTGGGATCGAGGGGGGCGTCGCCGGCGCGGGCCTGCCGGATGAGCGCGAACAGCGTCGTGAACAAGGCCCGGCTCAATCCGGCGGAGCGGCAGGCGACGGCAAGCGCCCGGCCATCGGCCTGATAGATCACGCGGCGCGCGAGCGTGATTTTGAGTCCGGTGGCCTTGGCGAACAGCATCTCGAATAACATGACCTCGCCGGAGCGCAGCAGTTGCTCGAACAGATGCGGATCGCGCGCGACGCCGGTCTTGAGTGCCTCGGCGAGATTGTCGGCGGAGCCCCCCAGCGCGGCCACCCGCACGTGATCGCCGATCACCTCGTTCAGGCTGTCGAACATCGCCCGATCGACGAGCGCGGCGTCAACGTCAAAATTCTGTACGATGTATTGCCGCAGCGCGCCGGACACCCAGCCGTACATGCGGCCGGCGAGGTCGGCTTCGAGGTCTTGCCGCTTCAGCAGCGGCTCCTGCAGGCTCTCGCGCGTGCGCGACTGTTCGACCATGTATTCGTAGGTCGCGCGCGCGATGCGCGTGATCGGGTTGTTGAGGAGCGTCACCATGACATCCTCATGCCCGGTGGCGACCAGGGCCGCAGACACCTTCTCGGTTACGCCACGTCGCATGGCAACCGCGAGCTGGTGCTGCAGGCTGCGCTGATGGACGACTTCGATGAGGTCGGGATCGAGCAGCGCCGTGCTTTCGACCAGAATCGGCTGCGCGACCTCGATTTGGTCATTGGCCAGCGTGATCATCAGCTCGCGCGGCGCCGTCGGCTCATTGGCAAGCCGTTTGGCGAGATCCTGGCGGACCGCCAACTCGGTGTCGTGGATCAGCCGTTGCAGGATGTCGGCCGCGAGCAGACGGATCGGCGAATTCGGCGCCATGTTCTTGCGCACGATAAGCTCGCTCATCGCATTGACGATGCGGCCGCGCGCCTCGGGCGTGCGGACTTGCGCCAACGCAACCAGTTGTTCGAGCTCGGCAGGCTGTACGGTCATCGATGCCCGGCCAGGTATCCGCAGGGGTAAAACCGGCCCACTATGGTTTTTGTTCCGTTAGAAAAGGGTTAACAAGGCGTTGTGCCCTTGCCGGCGGCCTGTCCGAGCCACCGACGGCCGCGCGGAACTGGCGCCGAAGCGCCGCCCGTACGGCCCGCCCGACGTCCAGGTCCCAGCAATTGACGATGGCGAGGCGAAAGCCGCCCGGCGGCATTGCGTGCGATTCGGGCGGTTCGTCGTCATCGAATGTGATCTGGATCGACGAGACCTGCGGATGGCTGAGAAACGCGGCGACGGCGGCGCGATCGATGCGCCATCTTATCCCATGCGCGCCGAACAGTACGACGCTGTAGCCGGTGCGCGGTCGATGCCGGAATTCCCACTCCTTCTCAGCGTAAAGCCGCACCACGGCGTCGAGCCAGCCGGGGCCGTTGAGGTCGAGCCATTGCTCGGCCATGCGCAGATGGCACTCGATGATCCGCCCGCCGATGGTCTCGAAATTGATGACGCCGGTAAATCCTTTGAGATTCTTCCGTATCCAGTCGCCGAGATAAGAGTCGAGCCGCGGCCGCCGGGCGGCATGCACCTTCCAATAATCGAACATGCCGTCCGCACCGGGTCTCCCGGTCGTGTGCCGCCACCACCGTGGCCGCCCGGCGAGCACGGCAACATCGGTGCTGACATGCGCGCCGGACAGCAGCTTCATCCACAAATGGCCAGGTGTCAGCGTTGCCTCGTACTCGGCGGCAGTGGCGATGATGCGGCTGCCGGTCCCCATGCCACGCAGATTGACGATAGGCTTCGAAAAAACCGGAAAGCCCGGCGGCGTCGTGCCGTGCGGTCCGTGCGGCAGACCCTGTGTCGCGCAGATCAGCAGCTTGTTGTAAATCCAGCGATGGCGCGGATAGAGGCCCCAGGCCGTCGCGTCGTCGACCGGCACCACGAGGCCGGCCGGACACGGCGTGTTCTCGAAATACTGCCAGCGCCAGGAATCAACGCCAACGTAAGGCATGGCGGTTTGTGTGCTCGTGCAATGATTGCTGCGACGCGACGCGGCTGGCGCGACAATTGGACGAAACGGACTCGGCGTCGTTGGGCAAGATCGTGACCACGTGTTGCCACGTTTGACCCGGCATTTCAACGGGGAATAGCCGGCCTGTCGAGCACGTTTTTCGAGCGACAGGGGTCATCACGATCAAGTGAGAGCTAGCAGGGCGCGGTCCGTTACGTTGCCCGCCTGGACGACATGATCAAAATGACCTGCACGCTGAGGTTGCCTATTCTGATATCGGCACCTATGTTTGAAAGCCATTAACCGGAGAAATTCAATGCGCCGCCTTTTGGTCGTTTTTGGACTTGCCTTTCTTGTATCGCTCATGTCGTCAGCTATGCCGGAGGCTATGGCGCAGGCGGAAGTTGTTCACGGGTACATCAAAAAGGACGGCACCTTCGTAGCGCCGCATCTGCGATCGAAGGCCGACAACACCGAGCTCAACAATCGGTCGTACAAGCCAGGTGCCAAGCCCAAGGTGGCGAAAAAGAGTACGAAGAAGAGTACAACCGCGAAATCCAGCACGAAATCGAATACGAAGACCGCGGCGGTCAAGAAGACGTCGACCAAGAAGAAGACTTCATAGACTCCGCGATCGCACGACGTGCGCTACGACGGCCGTTCACGCGATCGGAATCACGTCGAAGGCGATGCTGATCCGCTCCTTGACCCCATCGAATGGGATCGTCCGGTGCCAGGTGTAGGAGGGGAACGTAATCAGCATTCCCTCCACCGGACGGACCAGGCGCGTCGGCGGCGATGTCGTGGCGTAGAGATCGTCGGGGCCGCGCCCGAAACTGATCCATCCCTGATGATTCGGCTCATCGTCGCGGACCACCTCCGGTAGCTGCACGTAATAGACCCCGCTCAGCCACGCCTTGTAGTGGATATGGGCGACCTGGAATCCCTGGCGCCACATTTTGACGCCCCAGGATTCGATTCGGTATTTGGCCGGACGCCCGCGGGCGAAGGGATGCGTCGGGTCCGCCGGCAGCGACTTCAAACGCACCGCAATCTGCGCCTCGATAAACGCCTTGAGCGCACGCGCCGAGTTACGATCGGTGTCGAACAGCTCCTTGGTGTCGAGGCCGTGGACGGTGGTCTGCTGCTCGCGCAGCGTCACGTTGGTGGCGACGTAGTCGGCGAGATCGACATTGAACGCGGCGAGATTCGGGTAGCCGCGCGCCGCGCCGATCGCTGCCGGACGAACCAGCGTCTCAAGATCGGCCAGCCGCGCAAGCTCGTCCCGATGTCCCAGCTCGCAGAGCGCGATGCACCTGTTGGCGAGCAAAGCTGAGTCTGTCGGCTGCGCGGCGAGCGCGGCGTCAAGATGGCTGAGCGCCTCGCGCGGCGCATGCGCCTTCAACAGCAGCACGCCGAGATTGAGCCGCGCCACGACATTGCCGGGGGCAAGTTCGACCGCGCGGCGATAGACCGGGATCGCCTCGGCATCGCGGCCGAGCTCGGCAAGCAGGCTGGCGTGGTTGAACTGCGTGGCGGCATCCGTCGGCGCCAGCGCTGCGCCTTCGGCGAGTGAGCCGAGCGCATCATGCTTTCGCCCGAGCGCGCTGAGCACATAGCCGAGATTGCCGTGTGCCTTGGCGTTGCCTGGTTCATGCGCGATGGCCTGGCGGATCAACCGCACGGCCGCGCCGTGGTCGCCGCTTTGATGCTTGAGCACGCCGAGCAGTCGCAGCGCGTCGGCATGCGCGGGCGCACACGCGAGGATGCTTTGATAGATCGCCTCGGCCTCCGCCAGGCGGCCGGCCTGGTGGAGCTGCGCCGCGGCGGCGAAGTCGCCTTGGATCTTGGTGGCCGGCATGTCCATAGAGCCGAGCGCAGTTCCCGTTCCGTCAGACAGGCGTCGATTGTGCGTCGGACCGACGGGGCAAACAACTGGATCGTCGCCGGCCGCGTGCCGCCGCCAATCCCGCCCGCCGATGACACTGTGCGCTAGTGCGCTAGCGCGGCCGCCGCGTATTTGACCGTCGTGTCGCCGAGGGACATAATTTCCGATCGGCCGAAGGAACGGCACGCAATGCGGAGGGACGCCGATGACTCAACGTGTCACCTTGAAGGTGAACGGCCGCGTCGAAGCGATCGACGCCGACCCGGACATGCCGCTGCTCTACGCGCTGCGCAACGAGCTTGGCTTGAGCAACCCGCATTTCGGCTGCGGGCTCGCCCAATGTGGCGCCTGCACAGTGCATCTCGACGGCGAGCCGGTGCGCGCCTGCGCGACGCCCGTATCTGCCGCGGAGGGCGCGGAGATCACGACGCTGGCCGGGCTCGGCACGGCGGAGCGCCCACATCCGGTCCAGCAGGCCTATATCGACGAGCAGGTGCCGCAATGCGGTTACTGCGTCAATGGCTGGATCATGACCGCGGCGGCGTTCCTCAAGCGCACGAAGCGGCCCTCGGACGAGCAAATCCGCGACGCGCTCTCGGGCCTCAAATGCCGTTGCGGCACGCATCTGGCGATCCTGCGGGCCGTCAAGCGCGCCGCGCGGGCGATGGGTTGAGGAGGCCGCCATGAACGCGATCACCGATCTGTCGCTATCCCGCCGCGCCGTGTTGCAAGGCACCGGTGCCCTCGTCGTCACCGCCGCCGCGCCGGCTGCGATCGGCGAGGCTCTGGCGCAAACTCCAGTGGCCATCCAGGCCAAGCCACCCTTGCACCCGACCGAGTTGGATTCCTGGGTTGCCATCGGCCCCGATGGCCGCGTCGCGGCCTACTTCGGCAAGATGGATATGGGGCAGGGCGTCGACGTTGCCATCGGCCAGATCGTCGCCGAAGAGCTTGATGTGCCGGTCAACCGCGTCAGCGTCGTGATGGGCGATAGCGGCCTCACCTGCAACCAAGGCGGCGCCAGCGGCAGCACCGGCATTCAGCGCGGCGGCATCGCGCTGCGCAACGCCGCGGCCGAGGCGCGACGCCTGCTGGTCGACGCCGCGGCGGAGCGACTTGGCGTTGCCGCCGAGCGCCTGACGGTGACCGATGGCGTCATCGCGCTGGCCGACGCCGCAACGGAGCGCGTGACCTACGCCGAGCTGATCGGCGGCGGCTATTTCAATGCCAAGCTGGAATGGAACGGCAAATACGGCAACGACCTGGTCGCCGCCGGCAAGGCCAAGCCGAAATCACCCGGTCAATACAAGATTGTCGGCCAGTCGATCCCGCGTGTCGACGTCGCCGGCAAGGTGTTCGGGACGATGGATTACATCACCGACCTTAAAGTGCTGGGCATGCTGCACGGCCGGATGATCCGGCCGCCGGTCGCCGGCGCGGCGCCGGTCGCGGTCGACGAGGCGAGCATCCGCGAGTTTCCGGGTGTGCGGGTCGTCCGCAAGGGCGATCTCGTCGGCCTGGTCGCCGAGCGGGAGTGGGATGCAATCCAGGCAGCGGAAAAACTAAAGGTCACATGGTCCGACGCGGCGCCGCCGTTCCCGGAGCAAGGCGAGCTGTACAACCATATCCGCCGCGCGCCGGTGGCGAAGCGGGCAATCGAGGTCGAGAGCGGGACGATCGATTCCGTATGGGCCAACGCGGCGCGCGTCATCGAAGCCGAGTACGAATGGCCGTTCCAGTCGCATGCCTGCATGGGACCGGCCTGCGCCATCGTCGACGCGCGCGCCGACGGCGCGACATGCTGGACCGGCTCGCAGAAGCCGCATTTCGTCGGCGACGGCGTGGCCAAGATTCTCGGCTTGCCGTTGGACAAGGTGCGGGCGATCTGGACGCCGGGTCCGGGCTCTTACGGCCGCAATGATGCGGGCGACGCGGCGCACGAGGCGGCGGTGCTGTCGCAGGCGGTCGGCCGGCCGGTGCGGGTGCAGGGCATGCGCCACGAGGGCCATGGTTGGGATCCCAAGGGGCCGGCCTCGATCCATCGCGGCCGTGCGGCGCTCGACGCGCAGGGTAACGTCGTCGCCTACGAGTTCATGAGCAAGGGCTTCTCGCGCATCGACATGAATACCAACGAAAGCAACCCGAGCGACACGCTGGCCGGGATGCTGGTCGGATTTCCCAGCGCGACCCAGCACGGGTTCGGCGTGCCGGCGGAGTCCTACGCCTTTGCCCACAAGCGCATGGGCTGGGAGACCATCGCGCCGCTGCTTGCCAATGCGTCGCCGCTGCGTAGCGCGCATCTGCGCGATCCCGTCGGGCCGCAGATCCATTTCGCCAGCGAGTCGTTCATGGACGAGGTGGCCGCCACAATCAACGTCGATCCGGTCGAGTTCCGGCTGCGTCACGTCAAGAACGCGCGCGACATTGCGGTGATCAAGGCGGCGGCGGAGAAAGCCGGCTGGGTGAGCCGGCC
>JACQDQ010000477.1 GCA_016201015.1 Pseudomonadota bacterium
CAAGCGCAGAAGATGGAGGCCATTGGCCGCCTTGCCGGCGGCATCGCGCACGACTTCAACAATATCCTCGGCGCCATCGTCGGCTTCGCCGGATTCCTCGTGCAGGACCTGCCGAAAGGCACGCCGCAACACGGCTTCGCCAAGCGCATCGCCATGGCGAGCGAACGCGGCAAGGGCGTCATACAACAGATTCTCGCCTTCTCGCGTCGCACCGGCGTCGAGCGCAAACGCGGCGATCTCGCCCGCATCGTGCTCGAGACGGAGGACCTACTGCGCGCGTCGCTGCCCTCGTCGACGCGTCTCGAGGTCGTCGTGGAGGCGGACGGGCTTATTGCGGACATCAACGCGGCGCAGGTCAGCCAGATCCTGCTCAATCTCTGCCTCAATGCCAACGACGCGCTGGGCGGCCAGCCCGGCAACGTCTCGATCAAGGTCGGCGGCGTCAATCCCGGCGACGCCGAGTATGCGCTCTTCCGGGCCAGCAAGACGGCGGGAGAGCCGGCGGTCGGCCCGGAGGATGGCCGAGCGCTGATCGGCGCGCTTGATGCCAACCGTGCCTATGCCAAGATGACGGTCGCCGATACGGGAAACGGCATGACTCCGGAGCTGCTCGAGCGTGTCTTCGAGCCCTTCTTCACGACCAAGGAGCGCGGTCGCGGAACCGGGCTCGGCCTTGCCGTGGTGCATGGCATCGTCATCGCGAATGACGGCGCTTGCATCGTCACCAGCCGTCCGGGGGCCGGTTCGACCTTTGCCGTCTACCTGCCGCTCGCCGGCGGCGATGCGGAAACGGCGACTGTCGAGCCGGCGCCGCCAAGCCTACGCGGCCGCGAACGCATATTGGTAGTCGATGATGATGCCGACGCGCGAGACGCGCTGACCGTGGGCCTGGACCGGCTCGGCTACGAGGTCGTGGCGCTGGACGATCCGGAGGAGGCGCTTGCGGTGTTCGCCGAGGATCAAGCGGCCTGGGACGTCGTGATCAGCGACCAGGTCATGCCGCGCATGAAGGGGCTGACCCTGTTCCAGCGGCTCAAGGCGATCCGCCCGTCGCTCCGCTTCATTCTCTGTACCGGATTCGGCGATGGCGCCACCGAGGAGATGGCGGCGGCGGCCGGCACCGATGCCTTCTTCATCAAGCCGGTATCGGCCGAGCGCCTTGCCGCCAGCATCCGGCGGCTGGTCGACAATCCGCCCGGGACTGAGGGCGGTCGGCGCTCCTGACCGAAGGTATGGGGTCCCATACCAACGCCCCGGCGCTCCATACTTTCGCACCGCGGCAATCAACCGAGCTTGGCTGTAGGTTTCCCCGCTCACCGAGCAACGGGGCAACGTGATGCCGAGAATCCTGGTAATCGACGACGATGAGCTGTGGCGCCACTACCTGACGGCGCTTCTGGAGCGCTGTGGAGTCGAGGTCCGCAGCCTGCCGAATGGCTCCAACGTGGCGAAGATCATCCAAACCGAGCACTTCGACGCCGTCGTCACCGATCTCTACATGCCGGATGTCGACGGCATCGAAACCATTGCCAATGTGAAACGGCAAGCGCCGACCATGCCGATCATCGGCATCACCGGCGATTCCCTGGGACCCATGGATCCAATGCTGCGGGCCATGACCGCGCTTGGGGCAGACGCCGTGCTGGCCAAGCCGCTCGACGGCGTCATGTTCCTGGCCGCGCTGTGGGACGTACTCGCCCGGGCGCGCCTGGCCGGCTCGGGAGGCGGCTGCGGCAGTCCGTCACCTCAGGACTCCTCGCTGCAATAGGCGGGACACGTCGTCCCGCCGCGATAAGTGTGAGAATGGCGCGCCCGGCGAGACTCGAACTCACGACCTCTAGCTCCGGAGGCTAGCGCTCTATCCAACTGAGCTACGGGCGCGCTGGAAGTCGGATGCGGCGCACAGTATCGCAGAAACGACGCGCTGCGCAATTGCCGGAGATGGGTGCTATTCGGGATGAAGCGCGCTCTTCAGGCCCGCGCCATCGGCGCCGGACGGCAGTGGCGCGCCGGGATCGCTTGTCCGCGTCAGGATCCACTGCGCCACGTCGCGGCTGACGACGGGCGCCCCCAGGTCGCGCAGCAACAGGTGATAGCCACGCTCGTAATACGCCGCGCGCCGGCGCACCGGGGCGGCGGGCGGCAGGCGGGCGAGCAGCAGCGCGCTGGGGCCATCCGGGATCAGATTGTCGTTGGCGCCGAGCAGGATCAGCGCCGGCCGGCCGAAGCGCGGCGCGGCGGCCAGGGCATCGTCCATCAGGTTGAACAGGCCCCAGCCGGAGTCGATACGCGTGTCGTGGATGACCAATGGATCGCGCGCCAGCTCACGCAGCATGGCGAAATTGTCGGACGGCCGGAAGCCGAAATTGCTGCCGGGTCGTCCGTCGAGCCAGGGCACGGTGTGAGCGGCGAGCCACAGCAAGCCACGGGCAAATGGTCCCAGCGTTTCGCGGCCGCGCACCGCGGGAGCAGCCAGAATGGTTCCTTGCGCCTGTGCGTTGGCGCCGTCGGGCGAGAGCGTGGCGGCGGCGAGGATGACGGCGGCGCCCATGCTTTCACCGAGCAGGAAGAGCGGTACGCCGGGATGCGCCGCGGCGATCACGGCGCTCGCCGCATCGAGGTCGGCGACCAGCGACTCCGTGCCCGGCCACAGACCGGGGTGGGGCGCGGCGCCGAAGCCGCGCTGATCATAGGCGTAGGTGGCGATGCCGTCGGCCGTCCATGCCGCTCCCGGCGCGGCGAAGGCGTTCGAGTAGTCGTTGAACCCGTGCAGCGCCAGCACCACGGCCTTCGGCGCGCCGTCGGGCAGCCAGCGCCGCAGCGGTAGCTCGGCGCCGTCGGCGGCGACGATGCGGTCGGCGACGAGGCGCGGCGCGACAACCGGCGGGCCCATCGGCATGACGGTCGGCGCACAGGCGGCGACCGATGCGGCGGCGAACAGCGGCGCGAGCCAGCGCATCAGGCCGGCGATGCCTCTGCGCGCGCCGGGCCGCGCGTGAGCTGCAGGAAGATGTCCTCGAGGTCGCCTTCCTCGGTGGTGAGGTCGACGATGCGCAGGCCGGCGCCCTGGGTCGCCGCCAGCAGCTCACCGATGCGCGTGCGGCTTGGCCGGTAATGGAAGACGAGCTGGCGTGGCCCGGCCAGGCTGAGCTCGTAACCGGCGAGCGCTGCCGGCACCGCCGCGAGGTCGTGATCGATGGTCAGGCGCAGCTCCTTGCGGTCGACGCGGGCGAGCAGCGCGGCCGTCGTGTCGCAGGCGATCACCTTGCCGTGGTTGATAATGGCGATGCGGTCGCAAAGCTGCTGCGCCTCGGGCAGATAATGGGTGGTGAGCAGCACCGTGGTGCCGGCGGCGTTGAGCCGGCGCACATAATCCCACATCATCTGCCGAAGCTCGACATCGACGCCGGCAGTGGGCTCGTCGAGCACCAGAACCGGCGGCGCGTGCACCAGGGCCTTGGCCACGAGCAGCCGCCGCCGCATGCCGCCGGACAGCGTGCGGGCGTAGGCCTCCGCCTTGTCGGCGAGGCCGACGGCGCGCAGGATCTCCATCGACCGGCGCTCGTTCTTGGGCACGCCGTAGAGCCCGGCCTGCACTTCGAGCGCCTCGATCGGCGTGAAGAAGGCGTCGAGGTTGAGTTCCTGCGGCACGACGCCGATCGCCGCGCGGCTGCGCCGGGGGTCTTCGTCGGTGTCGATGCCCCAGATGCGCACGCGGCCGCTCGACTTATTGACCAGCCCGGCCAAGATGTTGATCAGCGTCGACTTGCCGGCGCCATTGGGGCCAAGCAGGCCGAACAGCTCGCCGCTGCGCACCGTCAGGTCGACGTCATCGAGCGCGGCCTGCGGCGCGGCCTTGCCGCGCGCCGCATAGAACTTGGTGAGGCCGGCGATCTCGACGGCGTTGGCCGGAGCGGAGCCGTTCGAAGCGAGTGCGAGGGCAGGCGACATAGTGGGCGGATCGTCCGGCATGGTTTGCATCCGGCGGCACAATCGGTATCATCGCCCGCGCAACGCGGTCAATCGCGGCCGCCCACCAATAATGTAGTTCTTTTCCCGGAAATGACCATGGTTCCCGAGCCGCCCGAAACGATCGAAGTCGAGACGACGACCGTCGGCTGCGATGGCGGCGGCGGGCCGCTCGGCCACCCGTTGGTCTACCTCAATCTTGGCGCCGATGGCCGCGTCGAATGCCCGTATTGTGACCGCCTGTACATGCTGAAGCCGGGCGCCAAAGTCGGCCCGGGACACTGAGAGGGCGCGTGGCCGCCGTGCCAAAGCCAGCCAGCAGCTTCACCAAAGCGGCCTTGCTCGCGCTCAAGGCGCGCCAGGCGCAGACCGAGGCGCAGTACTCCGAAGGAAATTTGGCCAAGCGGGCGATGCAGATGGCGCAATCCACGGCGGGAACGGCATTTCAGGCCAAAAGCGGCTTCGTCGCCGCGATCATCTGGACGTTCATCCGCCTGGTGCTGCTGCTCGGCGTGGTGCTGGGCGGCCTCCTGTATTTTTACGCCGACGCCGAAGGCGTCACCGACCTCGAATTCGGCGACATCGTCCGCTACGCGCTGCACAATCTGTTCAATGTGCAGGTGCGCGCGGCGGACGACGACGTGGCGGCGGCCGCCATTGCCGTGCCGTTCGTCGCGGCAGCGGGGTTGACCATCTATTTCCTGCCCGCAATCAACGCCACGCGGCGCAATCATCCGCACTACACGCCGATCCTGTTCTTCAACATGGCTCTTGGCTGGACCGGCGCGGTCTGGCTGATCTGCCTGCTATGGTCGGCGCTCACCTTCGGCGACCGGCCGCCGGCGCCGGCCGCGCATGCACCGATGCCGCAGCCGGCGGCGGTTGCGGGGCCGTGGGCCAAGGCAAAGGCCGCCGCGCAGCCCTCGGCGCTTTCGATCGCGAGCGGACGCCAACATGCCAAGGCGGTTGCGCTGCCCAACCGAGATATCGTCATGCGCACGCGCCCGCTGCCCATCTTCTGGCGCCGGGCGCGCTGAGCGGCGGCCAACGCCCCCACCCGCGATGCCGGCATCCAAGGTGAAGCACCTCTATCTCGTCGACGGCTCGGGATTCATCTTCCGCGCCTTTCACGCGCTGCCGCCGCTGACGCGGCCCGACGGCACGCAGGTCGGCGCCGTGCTCGGCTTCGTCAACATGCTGCTCAAGCTCAAACAGGACACCGAGGGCAGCATGCTGGCCGTCATCTTCGATGCCGGCCGCAATACGTTCCGCAACGAGATCTATCCCGAATACAAGGCCAACCGCGACGAGCCACCGCCCGAACTCATTCCGCAATTCGGCCTGGTGCGCGAGGCGACCAAGGCGTTCAACGTGCCGGCGATCGAGGCGCCGGGCTTCGAGGCCGACGATCTCATCGCCAGCTACGCGCGCCTGGCGCACGAGGCGGGCTACGAGGTCATCATCGTCTCCTCCGACAAGGACCTGATGCAGCTCGTCGGCCCCGGCGTGTCGATGCTCGACCCGATCAAGCAGCGGCCGATCCGCGAGGCGGAGGTCAAGGAGAAGTTCGGCGTCGGTCCCGACAAGGTGGTGGAGGTGCAGGCGCTGGCCGGCGATTCGACCGACAACGTGCCGGGCGTGCCCGGCATCGGCGTCAAGACCGCGGCCGAGCTCATCAACATCTACGGCGATGTCGAGACCTTGCTCGCCAAGGCCGGCGAAATAAAGCAGCCGAAGCGCCGCGAGGCGCTGATCGCCAACGCCGACAAGGCGCGCATCAGCCGCCAGCTGGTCAAGCTGCGCGACGACGTGAAGCCGCCGGTGCCGCTCGCCACGCTCGCCATCAAGGAGCCCGATCCAGCGGGGCTTGCCGCCTTCCTGCGCGCGCAGGGTTTTCGTTCGGTGGTCGCGCGGCTGGAGCAGGCCGGCCTCAAGCTGCCCGAGACCGCCGCCGCGCCGGCGGAGGCGAAGGGCAAGGAGGAGACCGCGCCGTCTGCCGCGCACGCCAAATCGGCGGCGCGCAAACATCCGCCGAAGGAACCGCACTACGTTCTGGTGCAGGAGATGGCGGCGCTCGACGAATGGATCGCGCGGGCCACCAAGGCCGGCGCGGTTGCGGTCGATACCGAGACCACCTCGCTCGACCCGGCGAAGGCTGAGCTGGTCGGCGTCTCGCTGGCGGTCGAGCCGGGCGAGGGCTGCTACATCCCGGTCGGCCATGTGCAGCCGGGCCTGGGCGGGCTCGATCTCGCCCAGGCGGCGCCGCTGTCGTCGCAATTGCCGCGCGAGGCGGTGCTGAAACGCCTGAAGCCGCTGCTCGAAAACCCGGCCGTGCTCAAGATCGGCCAGAACATCAAATACGACATGCATCTCTTCGCCCGCGCCGGGATCGCGGTGGCGCCGCTCGACGACACCATGCTGCTCTCCTATGTGCTCGACGCCGGCAGCCACGGCCACGGCATGGACGAGCTGTCGAATATCCATCTCGGCCACAAGACCATCACCTATGACGAGGTGACCGGCACCGGCAAATCGCGCATCAGCTTCGCCGAGGCGCCGCTCGACAAGGCGCGCGACTACGCGGCCGAGGATGCCGAGGTGACCTTACGTCTGCACCAGGTGCTGAAGCCGCGCCTGGTGTCCGAACGTCTTGTCACCGTCTACGAGACGATCGAGCGGCCGCTGATTCCGATCATCCATGAGATGGAAGCGACCGGCATCACGGTCGACCGCGACGAGTTGCGCCGGCTGTCGAATGATTTCGCGCAGCGCATCGCCGAGCTGGAAAAGCAGATTCACAAGCTGGCCAAGCGGCCGTTCAACATCGGCTCGCCGGCGCAGCTCGGCCAGGTGATGTTCGACGAGCTGGGCTTGCAGCCCGCCGACGGCAGCCTGGCCAAGAAGACCAAGACCGGCGCCTATGCCACCGGCGCCGAGGTGCTCGAGGATTTGGCGGCACAGGGCCACGACCTTCCGGCGCGCGTGCTCGATTGGCGCCAGCTCACCAAGCTCAAATCCACCTACACCGATACGCTCGTCGAGCAGATCAACGCGCGCACCGGCCGCGTGCACACCAGCTACTCGATGGCCGTCGCCGCAACCGGGCGCCTCTCCTCGAACGATCCCAATCTGCAGAACATCCCGGTGCGCACCGAGGAAGGCCGCAAGATTCGCGGCGCTTTCGTCGCCGCCAAGGGCCTGACGCTGATCTCCTTCGACTATTCGCAGATCGAGCTGCGCCTGCTGGCGCATGTCGCTGACATCGTTGCGCTCAAGCAGGCGTTCCACGACGGCGTCGACATCCACGCGCTCACCGCCAGCCAGGTCTTCGGCGTGCCGGTCAAGGGCATGGACCCGATGGTCCGGCGCAAGGCCAAGGCGATCAATTTCGGCATCATCTACGGCATCAGCGCCTTCGGCCTCGGCCGCCAGCTCGGCATTCCGCAGGGCGAGGCGCGTGCCTATATCGACGCCTATTTCAAGCGCTATCCCGGCATCCGCGACTACATGGAAAGCGCCAAGGCCGAGGCGCGCAAGCAGGGTTACGTGACCACCGTGTTCGGTCGGCGCATCCACATTCCGGAAATCGCCTCGAAGAATCCGGCGATGCGCAGCTTCCAGGAGCGCGCGGCGATCAACGCGCCGCTCCAGGGGGGCGCCGCCGACATCATCAAGCGCGCCATGGTGCGGATTCCCGAGGCGCTGGCCAAGAAGAAGCTGTCGGCCAAGCTACTGCTCCAGGTGCACGACGAACTCCTATTCGAGCTGCCGCCCAAGGAGCGCGAGGCGACGGTCGAGGCGGTGACCGCGGTGATGGAAGATGCCGCCAAGCCGGCGGTCGAGCTTACGGTGCCGCTGGTGGTCGAGCACGGCCACGGCCGCTCCTGGGCCGAGGCGCATTAGGGGGCAAGTGCAGCTCCGTAATACCTCCGCTTCTCGACCTTTACGTGTATCGTTTGCCTGCTAATATTGGCCATTGCTAGTCGAGCTAAGCGGGACGGGGCGCGATGAGGGGATCGATCGGCCGGCTAAGCGCCGTCGAGATCAGAAAGATTTTCCGGAACGAACCGAAAGAATTCTCGGTGTGGCTTGCCGAGCCGGAGAACCTGCAAATTCTTGGCGACGCCGTCGATCTTGACCTGCGGCTTGTAGGACTTGAGCAGAAGGTTGGCGACTTCAGCGCCGATATCGTCTGTAAGAATGGTCGGACTGGCTATAGCGTTGTCATTGAAAATCAGCTTGATCCCAGCGACCACGATCATCTCGGAAAACTGATTACCTACGGGGTCGGCTCGGAATCGCTCACGACGATATGGATCTGCAGGACGCTCCGCATGGAGCACCGTGCGGCGCTTGAGTGGCTCAATCAATGGACGCCGGAGCGATATGCGTTCTACGGCGTGGAGATCAAGCTGCTGAGTGTAGATCGATCGAGACCCGCGCCGCTATTCAACGTCGTCGTCTGGCCAAACCGTCGTGCGGCACCTGTACATCCGACCGCGCCGCAAAAATCGACGGCATGGGAGAAAGGCAAGGAGCGACGAAGGCGATATTGGGAAGAGTTCCTGAAGGGACTTACGCTACCCGACCCGGACCAAAAAATTCCCAAATCCATTCCGCTCGGAAATCTCAGGTTCGATCTAGCGGGAAAGCGGGCGTGGATCACAGTCTATCAGTACGCATCTGGCAAATGGTGTGGAGTTTTCCTTAACGCAGATCGTGGCATCGGGAAGGCGTTGCAGCGGCAACGGCACAAGATAGAGGGAGTGATCGGCTTATCGTCCACGGAGTCGCATTGGGATGGTAACGGGCGTTATGTCATCACAACAACAGCCGAAGGCGATCCCGAGAATGTCGCCGATCGGCCGCGCCAGCACGCCTTCCTGCGCCGAACGCTTGCCAAATACATAAAGGTCCTTCGGCCACGTGTCCTCGAACTGACGACGTAGCAACCTTTCGTGGACAGGAATCGATACCGACGGCCGCGGATCAAAATCGAACGTCACTGCGGTTGGCCCAATCGAGATGCATCAACCTACTCTTCGACCGGGCTGGTTGACCGTATACACAATCTGTGTATAGTGTAAATGTTTGAAATCTACGATCTCACCATCGAGGAGGCAGAACTGCCCTGCGTGCTGATCGTCTTCGCCACATCGGCCGGTGAGATCGCGATCCTTGGCGAGGTCGCATTCACCCGTCGGACGATCCGCGTCCGAAGGGCGCATATCGAGGCGGCAGCGGAAAATCGCCTTGGAGTCGTTGGGCTGCGCAAGCTGGCGCGTTATCTGATGGAGAAGGCCGATGCGCGGGAGATCGTCATTGAAGGAGCGGCTCGCACGACCGGCGCCAATCCGGGGCATATCCCGCGCCAAATCCGGTTCAGCCGTTAGCTGCGTCCTGAGCCGCGGCGACCGCTTCAAGCGGCCGGTATCGCTGGCCCGGCTGCTCGTGCGGCATGGCATGTCGCTTAAGGAGGCGCACGCGGTCGTAACGCGCCTCGCGGAGCGCGGGCAGGTCCCGTTCGTGGTCCCGCGCGTCGCTGCGCGCGCTGCGTTCGCGCGCGAGCTTGCCGGCCTCGGGCTGAAGCCGTCCTTGCGCGCGGTGCCGGAGTGGATCTCCGTCCGCAAACTGCGCGAGAAGCTCGGGCTGTCGCAAGCCGAGTTCGCCGCCCGCTTCGGCTTCAAGGCCGGCACCGTGCGCAATTGGGAGCAGAAGATCAGCCGTCCGGGCCAGGCCGAGCGCGTGTTGCTTAAGCTGATCGAGACCGACCCCGCAGCCATCGAGAAGGTGCTTGAGGGCGGCACGGACTAGCGCGCGGGCCGGCCTGGGTCGCGGCGCAGCCCACCATCGGACTTTTGACGCCGCTGGTCGCGAGCGCAGTCACAGCCGCCTAGCTCGCGCGGGAGGAAGTCATCACGGGATCTCCGCAGACTTAGGGGCGGGTTTCAAACCCGCCCCTACGCGACGGTCGCACATCTCTGTGCATCTCTGCGGTCTCCGCGGTCGAATCGGTGCGCTATCGCGGCCTCGCGTGTCTCCTGTGGCGCCCGAAATACGCTGCCTGGCTCAAAACAAAACCCGGAAGCCGCATGATCGGATGAAAGGGCGCGCGTCAAGATCACGATGCCTTGAGCGGCAGATACGCCCCGTGGCATCGTGGCGTCCTCAACGGTAACCGAGGGCTGCGCCGATGCTGTTCATGGTGATCGAGAGCTTTCGCAACCAGGATGCCAAGGCGGTCTATCGCCGCTTCCGCGACAAAGGACGGCAGATGCCGGACGGGCTGGGTTTCGTCGGGAGCTGGGTCGCCGCCGATCTCGGCCGCTGCTTTCAGCTCATGGAATGCGCCGATGTGACTCTGCTGCAGCGCTGGGTCGCCGAGTGGTCGGATCTCATCGATTTCGAGATCGTGCCGGTGGTAGCGGGCAAGGAAACTGCCGCGGCGCTGTCGGTGCAACTGTAGGAACCGGCTTGCCGCGCGGCAAACGGCGTGCCGAACGTCGCGAAGTCTTGCACCTACATCCCGAGCGCGGCGCGGAGTTCGGCCGTGGCCACTGCGAACTCGGCCTTGAAGTCGTCGCGCGTCATGGGTCGGTAGGGGCGGGCCTCATCCTGAGCCGCGTGCCTCTCCTTCGAGACGCGCGCGCAACGCGCGCTCCTCACGATGAGGCGCGCGAGTCGAAGGATTAAACCCGCCCCTACGAACTTTCAACTGATCGCGGTCCCTATCCGCGATGGTGCGGGTTCGTGCGGAAGCTACGCGGTCTTCGCCAGCTTGCGCTCGTGCGCGACCGCGTTGACGATCTCGCGGCAGAAGGCCGGCAGATCGGCGGGCGTGCGCGAGGTGATGAGGTTGCCGTCGATGACGACTTCCTCGTCGACCCACTTGCCGCCGGCATTGATCATGTCGTCCTTGATCGAGAAGAACGAGGTGACGCGCTTGCCCTTGATGACGCCGGCGCTGGCCAGCATCCAGCCGGCATGGCAGATGGCGGCGACGGTCTTGCCCTTCTGCGCCGCTTCGCGCACCAGCCGCACCATCGCCTCGTGCCGGCGCATGATGTCCGGGGCGTAGCCGCCCGGCACCACCACCGCGTCGAAATCGGCGGCGCTCACCGCATCGGCCTGCACGTCGACGTTGACCGGATAGCCGTGCTTGGAGGTGTAGGCCTTGGCGCCGCCGGCGCCGACGATCTTGACCTCGGCGCCTTCCTCCTTGAGCCGGTAATACGGCACCCACAGCTCCATCTCCTGGTAATTGTTCTCGGCCAGGATCGCGATGCGTTTTCCCTTGAGTGTCATGGAACCTCCTTGAATGACGTAGCCCGCGTCATCGGTTGCGCCGGGCTTGATTTACATGGTGACGCCGCCGGCGCCGTCAAGCAATGATCCGAGATGCGCCCATCCAACCGTATTCAATTATTGCGGGGCCAACAGGACCAGCGCCTCCGTTATCGCGGTTCTGAACCGCAAGCGACTATAGCGTCTAGCCGCCTGCCAACTCGCGTACACGCCGGCGACGGCAGCAGCGAGAAACAGGAGCCCATGCCATAGACCGAGCGGGACCACATCGCTGCCGAGTTTGAATGTGATCTTCCCGCACACAAATTCGAAATAAGGGAGTGAGTCCATGGGCGTGACATGGGCGACCGCGATCAGAGTCGCAATTCCCAGAATGACCGGCCCCAACGCTATTATCAGACCGCGGCACAGCGCCTCGCCCGTCTCGAAGATTTCTCGGAACGAGGATTTTCCTGACTGCGCGACGAGTTGCTCGCAAAAAGCACGCAGCAAACGGCGGTCGGGTCGCTGAAGCTGTGGCTCGGGCAGCGCAAGTTTCTTCGCAACACGCCGCGCCGCTTCGTCGGCCAGCTCAGCGGATACGAGCGCGTGCGAATCGTCCAGGTCGTGCGGACGGAGCGCCGTATCGATCACCAGCCTCTTCCACTTCTTCCACCGCTTCCCAGCCTGACGATGGAGATATTCATCGATGCCGAGAGATACGCCTTGCGACATTCGACCGAGCAAATAGGCGAGCAATAGCCAGAAGAACCATAAATTGGCGACCAGCGCGACAAGGTCGAGTTCCCTATTCTCCTCTGGAGCGAGCGCCATAAGAAGGATGCCGAGCGCGAACATCGTCCCCGGCACGAGATACCCGAAGATCTCCAACAAGGAGAGTCGCAAAGCCTCGATAATTCTCGCGGGGTCCATGTCCTGCTCCGTCGATGACGGTCGCATTGACCGCAGCAGTCGAGTCTAGGTCGACGTCAGCTTCATCTGCTGCAGCACCGCGCGGCCGAGCAGG
>JACQDQ010000004.1 GCA_016201015.1 Pseudomonadota bacterium
ATCTGCAACAACATGATCCTTGGCATCTCGATGATCGCCGTGTGCGAAGGATTCCTCCTGGCCAAGAAGCTCGGACTCGATCCCCAGAAGCTGTTCGACATCAGCTCGAAATCCTCCGGCCAGTGCTGGTCGATGACCAGCTACTGCCCGGTGCCCGGGCCGGTGCCGACCTCGCCCGCCAACCGCGACTACAAGCCGGGTTTCACCGCGGCGATGATGGTCAAGGACCTGAAATTGGCGCAGCAGGCGGCGCTCGGGGCCGGGCTGGCGACGCCGATGGGCGCGGCGGCGGCAGCGCTGTATGGCCTGTTTGTCGCCAACGGCAACGCGCCCAAGGACTTCTCGGGCATTATTCAAATGTTAGGAGGGAAGTAACTGTTCGTTAAGGGCGGTGCGGGCATCCTAGGCGACCCACAGCCACACGCATGGAGAAGTGGCATGAAGAGCGCCTATTTGGATACCGTTGCTCTCGTCGAGCGCCTGCACCGCTACTTCCTTGAAGTGGTGAGGAGCGAGGTCGACCGGCTGGGCGTGCGCGACATCAACAACGTGCAGGCCCTCATCCTCTACAATATCGGTAGCGAAGAGGTGACGGTCGGCGAGCTGACGCAACGCGGTTATTATCTCGGCTCGAACGTTTCGTACAATCTCAAGAAGCTGATCGAGCACGAGTACATCGCGCAAGCGCGTTCGCCGCATGATCGCCGCTCGGTGCGCATCAAGCTGGCGGCGAAGGGCGCGGAGCTGCGCAGCAAGCTCGATGTCGCATTCCAGAGCCATGCCGACGAGCTGGTCCGCAGCACGGTCCGCGAGCCGGATCTGGCGGCGGCCGGCGAGACACTGCGCTGCCTCGAACGGTTCTGGACGACATTCCTGAACGGTCGGGCACTGCCGCTGACCTCGGCGGCCTAAAACCAGCATCGCAAACACAGAAGTCTTTGGAGGGGCGGGTTTCAAACCCGCCCCTTCTGATTCGTACTACCCCGTGAACGCCTGGATGCCGGTCTGGGCGCGGCCGAGGATGAGGGCATGGATGTCGTGCGTGCCCTCATAGGTGTTGACCGCCTCGAGGTTCAGCAGGTGGCGGATGACGTGATACTCGTCGGAGACGCCGTTGCCGCCGTGCATGTCGCGCGCGACGCGGGCGATGTCGAGCGCCTTGCCGCAGGAATTGCGCTTGATGAGGGACACCATCTCCGGCGTGGCGCGGCCCTCGTCCATCAGGCGGCCGACGCGCAGGCACGACTGTAGGCCGATGGCGATCTCGGTCTGCATGTCGGCGAGCCTCTTCTGGACGAGCTGGTTGGCGGCGAGCGGCCTGCCGAACTGCTTGCGGTCGAGCGTGTAGTCGCGGGCGCGGCGCCAGCAGAATTCGGCGGCGCCGAGCGCGCCCCAGGCGATACCGTAGCGCGCGCGGTTCAGGCAGCCGAACGGGCCTTTGAGGCCCTTGACGTTGGGCAGCAGGTTGTCCTCGGGTACCGCAACGTCGTCCATGACGATCTCGCCGGTGATCGAGGCGCGCAGGCTGAATTTACCTTCGATTTTCGGCGTCGATAGCCCCTTCATGCCCTTTTCGAGGATGAAGCCGCGGATGTCGCCGGCATCGTCCTTCGCCCAGACGACGAAGACATCGGCGATCGGCGAGTTCGAGATCCACATCTTGGCGCCCTTGAGCACGTAGCCGCCGGCCGCCTTGCGCGCGCGCGTCGTCATGCCGCCGGGATCGGAGCCATGGTCCGGCTCGGTCAGGCCGAAGCAGCCGACCCATTCGCCCGTCGCCAGCTTCGGCAGATATTTCTGCCGCTGCGCCTCGCTGCCATAGGCGTGGATCGGATGCATGACCAGCGACGACTGCACGCTCATCGTCGAGCGGTAGCCGGAATCGACCATCTCCACCTCGCGCGCGACCAGGCCGTAGCAGACGTAGCTGACGCCGGCGCAGCCATAGCCCTGGATGGTCGAGCCGAGAAAGCCGAGCGCGCCCATCTCGTTCATGATCTCGCGGTCGAAACGCTCGTGGCGAAACGCCTGCTGGATCCGCGGCATCAACTTGTCTTGGCAATAGGCGCGGGCCGCGTCGCGCACCATGCGCTCGTCCTCGCTCAACTGGTCGTCGAACAGGAACGGGTCGTCCCATTGGAAGCTCGGCTTGGCGCCAGACTTCGCGGGCGTGCCGGCGACGGCGGGCTTGGGCGACATGGACGGGTCTCCGATCTGGCGAAAGTCGCGCCGATTATAGATCAATCCGGGACGACGGCAGTGGCCTCGATTTCGACCTTGGCGCGGTCCTCGACCAGCGCCTTGACCTCGACCAGGGTCATGGCCGGGAAGTGGCGGCCGATCACCTCGCGGTAGGCGCGGCCGATCTCGGCGAGATTGGCGAGATAGTCCTGCTTGTCGGTGACGTACCAGGTCATGCGCACGAGATGCTCGGGCCCGACGCCGCCGGCGGCGAGCACGGCGACGACGTTGAGAAGGGCTTGGCGCACCTGGCCGGCGAAGGCATCGGTTTCGAATTTCTCCTGCGGCGTCCAGCCGATCTGGC
>JACQDQ010000485.1 GCA_016201015.1 Pseudomonadota bacterium
GGCCTTACGTGCCGCTAGCTAAGCGTGGGTGAGCGACCGCAACGTTCCGCGACATCCGGCGGCGCGCCAGCGCCCGATCGCCCTGGCACGCCGTCCCACCGCATCGTCGTCGCCCGCAACGCCAACGACAATCGGCCCTCGCCGGCCTGGCGCGCCGCCCGTATCATTGCCGTCGCCGCGGCGGCTCTCGCTGTGATCTGGCTGGTCGGCCGCCTTATTCGCTAGCGCTGATCAGCGCTTCTCGATCAGCTCGATCTTGTAGCCGTCAGGGTCGTCAACGAACGCGATAACCGAACCGCCGAACTTCATCGGCCCCGGCGGCCGCGGGATCTTCACTCCGGCCTTGGCCAAACGCTCGCAGGTGCCGTAGATGTCCGGCACGCCCAGCGCGATATGCCCGAACGCGTTGCCGAGCTGATAGGGCTCTGTGCGGCCCCAGTTAAAGGTCAGCTCGATCACCGCATTGCTGTCCTCGTGACCGTAGCCGACGAAGGCAAGCGTGAATTTGCCGTCCGGGTAGTCTTTGCGGCGCAGCAAGGTCATGCCGAGCTGGTTCGTATAGAAGGCGATCGACTTGTCGAGATCATTGACCCGGATCATCGTGTGCATCATGCGGAATTGGCCCTGGCCCCCTGCATCGGCCTTGGCTTCGGGCTTGGCGGCGGTGGTCACGCTCATCGGCGGGTTCCTCGTGGTTGTGCCTGAGATGTCCCTAGAATGCCGCGCCACGACGGTGGACGCCAGTGCCGAAAGGGGCTGGGAGCCCGCGCGGCGGCGCGCTAGATTGGCTCTATCGTCCTGTCGCCAATCGTCATGAACGCCGCAGAGCTTCGCACCGCCGTCATCGGCAGCGGCCATTTCGGCCGGTTCCACGCCGAAAAATATGCACGCCTGCGCGGGTGCCGGCTGGTCGCTGTGGTCGACCACGACCTCTCCCGCGCCGAAGCGACGGCGCGGCAGCATGGGGCGCTGGCCCTCGCCGACTATCGCCAGCTGTTCGGAAGGGTGGATGCCGTCAGCATCGTCGTGCCCACCCAGGCGCATTACGAGATCGCTCGCGACTGCCTCGAGGCCGACCTCCATGTTCTCGTCGAGAAGCCGATCGCCGAAACGCTCGAACAGGCCGATCGCCTGATCCAGCTCGCGGCCGAGCGCCGGCGCGTGCTGCAGATCGGCCATCTGCAGCGCTTTTTCCTGGAGCGGCTTGACGCCGGAGGCCTCATTCGCGATCCCCTCTACATCGAATCCTATCGCATCGCGCCCTACAAGCAGCGCGGCACCGATGTCGGCGTCACGCTCGATTTGATGATCCACGACATCGATCTCGTGTTGTCCTTCGTGCGCGAGCCGGTCGTCAGCGTGGATGCGGTGGGTGCACCGGTGGTTTCGGCGGAGGAGGATGTTGCCAATTCGCGGCTCCACTTCGCCAACGGCTGCGTCGCCAACATCACGGCAAGCCGCGTCAGCCTCAAGACCGAGCGCAAGCTGCGCATATTCCAGCGCGAGTCCTACGTCTCGATTGATCTCGAGGAGGGCAAGCTCGTGGCCATGCGCAAAGGCACGGGGCGCAGCTGGTTCCCCGGCCTGCCGCCGATCGACCGTGAGGAACGCAGCGTGAAGCCCGGCGACGACCTTGCCGCCGAGATCGCCAGCTTCCTCGACGCGATCCGCAGCGGCAAGCCGCCGCTCGTCACCGGCGAAGACGGCCGGCGCGCCCTCGCCGCCGCCATGATGATCACCGAATCCTTGCGTCAGAACCTCGCGCTTGCCGCCGGCATTGGGCGCAGTTGAATTCGCTCCGGGACCGACCGCACCGGCCAACGCCAGGGCGGCGACGATGGTCGCTGAGCAGATTGTCCGCTTCACGAGAGTTCCTGATTTTGGCCGAGTGGCCACGGACATCGCCGTAGCGACGTTATGCCGTCGTCGCGGATCAGCGCATCCCGAGGATACCGGACCCGAGCGAGCGTGGATCGCGAAGCGGCCAGCGACCCGCCTCGACGCGCTGGAAGAAATCGTCGAGGGCGCGGTTGAACAGATCCGGTTCCTCGAGGTTCAGCGTATGACCGGTGTTCGGCAGTAAGACGAGAGCGGCAGTCCGGATGGTCCGCTTCATCATCAACGATGCGTCGAGCGCTGGTTCGTCCTCATCGCCAACGATGACGAGAGTCGGCACGGTGAGTCGGTTCATTTCAGTCGACAATTCGTAGAGCGACGGCCGCTCTCTCTGCACGCCCCGCAGCGTGTGAGCCGAGCCCAACGCCGAGTGTTCCGCCAGCATTCGTGCAAACTCGGCCCAGCCCCGCGGGTCCTTGTTCTGAAACTGCACGCGGGCCGGACCCACGGCGTAGCCGGCCGCCGCCGCCACCATCCCCTGCGTCTCGATGCGGCGCGCCGCCGCATCGGCTTCCTGGCGGAACTTCTCGCGGCGATCGGGCTCCGCCCCGTAGCCGCAGCCGCCGATCACGAGCGAGAGCGCGCGCTGCGGATAGCGCAGCCCAAAATGCAGGGTAGCGAACGCCCCCATCGAGATGCCGACGATATGCGCCTTATCGAGGCCAAGGCCGTCTAGCATCGCGCGAATATCGTCGCGGGCACGATCCTGCGAGTACCGCGCGAGTTCCGTCGGCACGTCGGATGGCGGATAGCCGCGTGCGTTATAGGCGATGCAACGATAGGCGCGGCCGAAATGACGTAGCTGCAGTTCGTAGCTGCGGCAGTCTCCGGCGAACTCGTGGACGAACACGATCGGCCGTCCGCTGCCGCTCTCCTCGTAGTGCAGCTTCACGCCGTCATCGGCCGTCACATGAGGCATCGGTCAGCTCCCTGCCGCGGCGGGATGCCGCGTCGCGACCAAGTCGAGAATGATGCGGGCGGCGCGGCTACTTGGGCTCGGGCCGTCGCGGCCAAGGCGTGCGCAGACCTCGGCGAGGCCGCCTTGTTGCGCCGCCCGTTGCGCCGGATCGCGGAGCAGCATTGCGACAGCCTCGGCCAGGCGCGATGGCGTGCAGTCTTCCTGGACCAGCTCCGGCACCAGCGTCCGTTCAAGGATGAGATTGGGCATGGCGATATGGCGGACCTCGATCAGGCGGCGCGCGAAGAAGGCCGACATTCTGCTGACGCGATAGGCGACGACCATGGGCAGGCCGGCGACGGCAAGCTCCATCGTTGCCGTTCCGGAAACCGTGAGTGCGGCCGTCGCCGCCGCGTAAGCGTCACGCTTGGTTTCGGGATCGCGCACGAGCGTGGCTGGCGTGCCCCACTTCGAAACGACGACGGCAACGTGGTCGTGCGTGCCGGCGACAGTCGGAATGACGACGGCAAGATTCGCCAACTGCGACCGTAGCCGCGCCACCGCGGCGGCAAAGATCGGCAACATGCGGCGTACGACCCCGGCGCGGCTTCCCGGCAAGACGATCAGCAGCGGGGTCTCCAAGCCGATCCCGTGCTGCGCCCGAAAGCGCGCGCCATTGCCCGGGCTGGCGGCGTCTTCAAGCACGGGATGGCCGACATAGGAACAGGCAACGCCCACCTTCCTGAAGAAGGCGGGTTCGAAGGGAAACAGTGCCAGCAGATGATCGACACGTCCGACCAGCTTGCGGGCTCGATCCGGGCGCCAGGCCCAAAGTTGCGGCGCAACGTAATGGACGACGGGGATGCCCTTCCGTCGCACTTTGGCCGCTACGCGGAAGCAAAAACTGGGTGCGTCGATCGTCACCACCGCGGCGGGTCGCAACGCGAGGACGGCGGCCACCGTATGGTCGATGCGGCGGAGGATGACCGGTAGGCGCGGCAAGACCTCGGTCAGCCCCATCACCGCAATATCGGCGAGTGGAAACAGGCTGTGCATCCCTTCTGCCGCCATGCGTTCGCCGCCCACGCCGGCAAATTCGATCGAGCCGCCAGCGGCGGCGACCTGAATTTTCAGAGCGGCCATCAGCTTCGCGCCGAGCGCATCGCCGGACGGCTCGCCGGCGATCAGGAAGACGAGCGGCCTGGTCGGCGGCCCAGTCCGGGCGCTCACGACGCGACAGCCACGCCGACGACGAACAACCCCGCCTCGTCAGCGGCGCGGGCGACGGCGCTGCGGTCGATAATGAGCGAGCCGTCAGCCTCGAGCGCAATGCCGCGCAACCCCGCCTTGGCAGCGGCCGCCACGGTCTCGACGCCGACCGTCGGCAAATCGACGCGCCGCTCCTGGCCGGGCTTGGCGACCTTGACCAGCACGCCGCCCGGTCCTTCGCGTCGCAGGCGGGCACAGCGCGCGAGCAATCCATCGGTGCCTTCAATTGCCTCGACGCCGAGCACCAGCCCTTGCTGCACGACCACGGCTTGGCCGACGTCGAGCCGGCCCAAAGTCCGCGCCACTTCGATGCCGCGCGCGATATCCGCCGCGGCCACCACGTCGGGAACGATACGGCCGCACGGTCCGAGCGGCGTGCGCAACTCGGCAAACACCTCATCTGCGCCGATCACATGAAAGCCTTCCTCCTCGATCTCCTTGACCACGGCCGACAGCAGGCCGTCGTCACCGAAGGCCCTGGCGCCGACCTTGGCGAGGAACTTTGCGCCGTGCAGGTCGGGCCGGATGTCGCTCATATTTGGCCGTTTTACCGGTCCGGCCAATACGACATCCGCCACGCCGGCACCCCGCAGCAAGCGAAATGTCTCGCCGACGGCGCCGAGCCGCACCCAGGCATGGGGTGTTTCGGCGATGATGCGCGGATCCGTCTGACCTTCGAAGGCAAGCACGTAAAACTCACGGCCGGTGGCGCGACAGGCTTCGATCACCCTCGCCGGCAGCTCGCCGCCGCCGGCCAGGATGCCGAGCTTAGGCGGCATTCTTGGCCTTCGGCTGGCAGATGGCCCGCGCCGAATCCGCGCGGATGAATTCGACCACGTCCATCACCGGCCGGTTGTCTCTGTAGAGGCTCGCGACATCCTCGATACGCTCGGCCATCGTCCCTTCCTCGGCGAAGAGCAGGCGGTACGCCGTGCGCAGATTGTGGATGTCGTCGCGCGAGAAGCCGCGGCGCTTCAGGCCGATGATGTTGAGGCCGGACAGCCGCGCGCGATCGCCCATCACCGAGCCATAGGGGATGACGTCGCCTTCGACGCCCGACATGCCGCCGATGATGGAGTGATGGCCGATGCGCACGAATTGATGGACGGCGGCAAGGCCGCCGAGGATCACGAAGTCGCCGATGTCGACATGGCCGCCGAGAGTCGCGCAATTCGCCATCACCACGTGATCGCCGACCTTGCAGTCATGCGCGACATGGGTGCTGGCCATGAACAGGCCGTGGTCGCCAACCTGCGTCATCATGCGGCCTTGTGCCGTCCCCGGATTCATCGTGACGTATTCGCGGATGATATTGTCGCTGCCGATCACGAGCGCCGACGGCTCGCCCTTATATTTGAGGTCCTGCGGCGGGTGGCCGAGCGAAGCGAAGGGATAGATCTTCGTCCGCGCGCCGATCCGCGTGCGCCCGGCGATGACGACGTGCGCCATGACCTCGACGCCCTCGGCAAGCTCGACGTTGGGGCCGAGCACGCAATAGGGCCCGATCTTGACATCACCGGCGAGCTTGGCGCCCGGTTCGACGATCGCCGTCGGGTGAATCTGCGCCATCAGCGATCCATGATCATGGCAGAGTATGTCGCCTCCGCCATCAAGCTGTCGTCGACTTTGGCCTCGGCATTGAATTTCCAGACATTGCCCCGACTGCGATCCTTGACCACGTGGATGTGCAGGCGATCGCCGGGGCCGACCGGTCGCCGGAAACGGGCGCCTTCGATCGTCATGAAATAGACGAGCTTGCCTTCGGCCTCCTGACCCAGCGTCTGCACGACGAGAACGGCTGCCGTCTGCGCCATCGCTTCAATGATCAGAACGCCGGGCATCAGCGGCCGCTGCGGGAAATGTCCTTGGAAGAACGGCTCGTTGATCGTGACGTTCTTGACACCCGTTGCGCTCACTCCCGGCACCACGTCGATCACGCGGTCGATCATGAGAAACGGATAGCGATGCGGAATCATCTGCATGATCCGCATGATGTCGATGGTCAATCCCGGCTGTTCGGGTGACTTTCCTTCCATTTCAGTCGCCCCTGCGCTTGACGAGCAGCCTGAGACGCGCCACCTGTCGCCGCCATTCTTCAATCGGTACCGCCGGAGTCCCACCCATCGACTGGCCGGCCGGGATGTCGCGGTGGACACCGCTCTGCGCGGCGATCTGCACGCCCGACCCGACCTTGAGATGGCCGGCAAGCCCGCCCTGCCCGCCGATGACGACGAAATCCCCTAGCTGCGTCGAGCCCGAAATACCAACCTGCGCCACCAGCACGCAACCGCGGCCCAGCCTCACGTTGTGCCCAATCTGCACCAAATTATCAATGATGCAGCCCGGACCGATCACCGTGTCGCCCGCGCTGCCGCGGTCGATGCAGGTATTGGCTCCGATCTCGACGTCATCGCCGATGATGACCCGGCCAAGCTGCGGCACCTTGAGATGACCTTCCTGGCCCATGGCGAAGCCGAATCCATCCTGGCCGATGCGCACCCCGGGATAGACGACGACGCGCGCGCCGACGATGCAATGGCTCAACGACGCATTGGCGCCGATCGTGCAATCGGGACCAAGCACGACGCCGGGTCCAAGCACGGCGTTGGGGCCGATATTGCAGTGTTGGCCGATCTCGGCGCGCGGCCCTATCATTGCGCCGGCGGCGACGGTGACGCCCGGCGCAAGCCGCGCCGCCGGATCGACGACTGCGGCAACATGCACCCCTGGCCGCGGATGCACGTCGGGGTGGAATGCGCGCGCCACGTGGGCGTAGGCCCTGTAGGGCGTCTCGGTCAGCAGCAGCGCCATACCGGTCGGGGCACGTTCGGCAAGCTCCGGGCGCACCAGGCACGCGCCGGCGCGGCTCGCCGCGAAGGCGTCGAGATAACGGCGGTTGTCGAGAAAGCTCACGTCATTCGGGCCGGCATCCTCGAGCGGCGCCACGTCGCTGAAGCGTCGGGCCGAATCCGCGCCATCCGTGATGGCTGCGCCGGCGATCTCCGCCAGCTCTGCGAGGGTCAGAGGGCCGCGCGCCGCATAGAACCGGGGATCGGCCACGAATGGATCATTCCTTCGGAATCGTCACCGTCGTCGTCGGCAGCTTGCGGTTGAGCCGGCGCAGGACCTCGGGCGTGATTTCCAGCGCATTCTGTACCACCACAACCTGGGTCTTGGGAAAGACGATCTGATACTGGCGTTCGATCAGCAACTCACCGATCACCTCAACCATCGCCTGCGTGACCACCTGCATGGCGTCGCCAAAGGCCTGATCCAGTATGCGCCGCCGGTTTTGCACCGCTTGCTGGGCATCTGCCACGCGCTTTTCCAGGTCGCGCCGTTTTTGGGCGAACGCCTCCGGCGACAAAATGGCGCGCTGCTTTGCCAATTCCTGGTCGGCGTTGCGGAGATCGTTCTCTTGCTTCTGGATTTCGGTCTGATAGCTGGAACGCTGCCGCTCGATCTGATTGCGTACCGCCTGAGCGGCCGTTGCGTCGCGGAGCAGCACGTTGATATCGGCGATCACCGCGAACGTGCCGACCGGCGGCAGTTGCGCCGTGGCCTGCGGCTGTGCCGCTGGCTGCTGCGGCGGCGGAGGTTGCTGCTGTTGCGCCTGCGGCTGTTGCGGTTGGGCCGGTGGGCGTTGCTGTGCCGGCCGCTGCGGCGCTTGCTGCGCCCAGGCGATCGGCAAAGACGCCACCTGGAGCGCAAGCGCGATTGCGGCGCCGCACGCGACGCCGAATACGATCGATTTCCTCATTCTCCAATCATCCTAGAAACGAGAGCCAAAGGTGAAGCGAAGCAATTCCTTCCGGTCGAAGTCCTCGCGACGGATCGGCGCGGCGACACTCACCTTCACCGGCCCGAAGGGCGAGCGCCAAACCGCACCGAGACCGACCGATACACGGATCGAATCGATGTCGACGATCTCCGGGCCCGTGTCATCCACCTTACGCAGCGAACCGAAATCCGAGAACAGAGTTCCACGCACGCCGAGTTCCTTGGGCAGACCGGTCGGGAACGTGATCCCGACGGAGCCGGTGAAGAACTCGTTGCCGCCGAGCGCATCTCTCGTGAGAATGTCGCGGGGACCAATACCAGCCGCGCGGAATCCGCGCAGGTTGTCACCGCCGATGAAGAAGCGATGCTGGATCCGTACGCGTTCGCCGCCGATGCCGTTGATGACGCCCACCTCCCCGGTTACGTTTGCCACCCACTCATCGGCAACCGGATAGTAGTAGCCGGCAGCCAGGCGGTTGCGCAGGAATGCGACATCCCCGAGCCCGCCCGCGATGTCGTTGACGAGCCTGAGAAAATAGCCCTCGGTCGGATCGAAACGGTCATCGCGTTGATCATAGGTCAATTCCTGGCCGACGATCGAACTCGTGGTGGTACCCTCCTGCTCCTTGATGAAGCGCGAAGCGCCCTCGCGGATATTTGTGACCGTGTCCTCACGTATCGTATAGCGCAACGTTTGCCGCAGCGGTTCGGATATCTGATAGCCGGCGCGCAGCGTGCCGCCCGTGCTCCTCTGGTCGTACCGGCTTTCCCGCGCCAGGTCGCGGACGATGTGGAACAAGTCGAACCCGGCAGCTAGATTCATGTCGAGGAAATAAGGTTCGGTGAAGCTCAGATCGATCTGACGACGCCGCTGCGACAGCGTGGTTGCAAGTCGCAGATCCTGCCCGCGCCCGAGCAGATTCCGCTCGCGAATGGAGACGTCGCCCAATATGCCGTCGGATGTCGAAAAGCCGACGCCGAAGGAGAGTTCCCCGGTCGACTTCTCCTGGACTTCCACGTTGATGACGGTACGGTCGGGCTGGTCACCCGGGACATTCGTGATGTCGACCTTTTCGAAGAACCCGAGATTGCGAATCCGCTGCCGCGAGCGGCGGAGCTTCGCCGTGTTGAAGGCGTCGCCTTCGACCAGGCGAAATTCGCGGCGAATGACCTTGTCCAGCGTGCGCACGTTGCCGACGATGTCGATGCGCTCGACGTAGACACGCGGGCCTTCCTGGATCTCGTAAGTTACACCGACCGTCTTGGCTTCGCGATCGCGGTTGATCCGCGGGCGGATATCGACGAAGGCGTAGCCGAAGCTGCCGACGGCGTCGGTCAGCGCGTTGATCGAGTTCTCCACCTTTTCGGCGTCGTACCAATCACCGTCCCTTGTCGTCACCTTCTGGCGAAGCTCCTCGATCTTTAAGTCGCGGAGTTGTGAGACGACGTCGATCGCACCAAACTTGTAGCGTTCACCCTCTTCGATCGTGAACGTTATGTAGAATCCTTCGCGATCAGGCGTCAGTTCCGCCACCGCCGAGACGACGCGAAAGTCGGCATAACCCCGCGCAAGGTAATACTTGCGCAAAAGTTCGCGGTCGTAAGACAGCCTGTCGGGATCATAGGTGTCGTCGGTCGACAGGAAGCGATACCAACGACTTTCTTTCGTCTGAATGGCTTCACGCAACGTTCCATCGCTGTACCGCCGATTGCCGACGAAGCTGATTCGCCGCACGCCCGTCACCTGTCCCTCCTCGATCTCGAAGACGAGGTCGACGCGATTCTGCGGCAGCTGCACGACTTTTGGCTCGACGGTGGCTGCAAAACGGCCACTACGGCGGTAGACGTCGAGAATGCGCTTGACGTCGGCCTGCACCTTGGCGCGCGTGTAGACCACGCGCGGCCGTAGCTGGACTTCGGCGTTCAACGACTCGTCCGTTATGCGTCGATTGCCCTCGAAGGCAATGCGGTTGATGATCGGGTTTTCGACCACGCGCACGACCAGCGCGCTGCCCTCCTGCCGCAACGTCACGTCCGCAAACAGCCCCGTGGCGAACAGAGCCTTGAGCGAGCGGTCGAGCCGATCGGCATCCGCCGTATCGCCAGACTTGATCAACAGATAGGAGCGCACCGTTTCCGGATCGATGCGCTGTGTCCCTTCGACCCGCACTTCCTCCACCGCGAAGGGGCGAGCGGATTGCGCCAATGCCGCCTGCGGCAAGGCAATCGCGCCCACCAGGCCCATCACCGCAACCAACGCCAAACCCGCGCCGAAACTGAGCAACAATCTTCGCATAACAGATGTGGCGCGCTGGCTACGAAATCAGCCCGACGAGATACTGAATGACTCGCAAGTGCACCAGGTCATTCCAAGTCGCAAAAACCATCAGGCTGAGGACCAACGCAAGTCCGATCCTGAAGCCGTATTCCTGCGCACGCATACCCAGTGGGCGGCCGCGGACGGCCTCCGCCGCGTAATACAAGAGATGCCCGCCGTCGAGCATCGGTATCGGGAAGAGATTGATCAGGCCGAGATTGACCGACAGCACCGCCATGAACACGAGCAGACTGCCGATCCCGCCCTGCGCCACCTGCCCCGACATTTGCGCGATGCGAATCGGCCCGCCGAGTTCCTCGGTCGTGCGCCGTCCGACGATCATCTGGCCGACGGCCTTCAGTGTGCCGGCTGTCTGCACGTAGGTCTCGATGAGGCCGCGCCACACCGCTTCGACGGGGCCGTGGCGGACAAAGGCGATGCCTTCGCCGCGCACCCCGATCCGGGCGATGCGCAACCGATTGCCCAGCCGGTCCGTCTCCTCGACCACCGTAGGCGCAACCTGAATCGCCACCTCATGTCCGTCCCGCAGCACGATGATGTCGATCGGCTGTTCGAGGTTGAGTTGGACAATCCGCTGAATTTCCTCGAACCGCTCGATCGCCTGGCCACCCATCTGCAGCACGCGGTCGCCGGGCTTGATGCCGGCGCCTTCGGCAGCGCTTCCCGGCAGCACCCCGCCGATGAGCGGCGGCGTGAAGGGTTGCCCAAGAACTCCGAAGACCCCTGCGAAAACGACGACGGCGAGGAGGAAATTGGCGATCGGTCCGGCGGCGACGATGGCAATGCGCTGGTAAAGCCGCTTGTGATGAAACGAGACGGCACGTTCCGCCGGCGTCATCGTCGCGGGATTGCCGTCCACCGTGCCTGTGGCATCGGCCTCGCCGAACATCTTGACGTAGCCGCCGAATGGCACGGCGCTGAACTTCCAACGCGTGCCCGCGCGGTCAGTCCAGCCGAACAGCTCCGGCCCAAATCCGACCGAGAATACGTCGACCCGTACGCCGCAGCGACGGGCCACCCAGTAATGGCCGAGCTCGTGGAAGAACACGAGCAGCGTGAGGACGATCAAGAACGGAACGATATAGGTACCGATGCCGTCGACAAATTCCATGTCATGTTCCCGATCTGGAGGGATATTCGCTGTCGGTCGACGGGGTTTGTGCCGCTCCCCGCGCCGCCTTCGACAAGGTCCGCATCGGCCGCACCGACGCGCTTACTACCCCGGCACCGGTTCGTGCGACCGAGCCCTCCCGTGCGTCTCTAACACCCGTCCCAAATGGTGCGCGGGGCAAACGTATACTAGGCGGCGGACTCCGCATATGCAAGCACGCGGACCGAGGTCGTGCCGATTCGTCCTTTCGTTCCCGGCCCTTATCCGTCCTTCCGGGAGTCCAATGCGAACCTTAGCCCCAAGCCATGATGCCGCTGCCAGTCAGCCACTGCCACCCGCCAAGCACAGTCGCCGCCGCCAGCAGGCCATCCACGCGATCGAACAGGCCGCCATGTCCGGGGATAAGGCGGCTTGCATCCTTGACGGCGAAGCGCCGCTTGACCCACGACTCGCCGAGATCGCCGGCTTGCGCCACGACGGCAAGCAAGGCGCCGGCCGCCGCCAGGAGAACGGCCGTCGGCGCGCGCGGATCGACCGCGGCGGCGACCGAGCCGACCAGGCTCGCGCAGACGACGGCACCGGCCAAGCCGGCCCACGTCTTGTTGGGGCTTAGCCGGGGCGCAAGGCGTGGCCCGCCGATCAGATGGCCCGCGAAATAGGCGCCGATGTCGGTCGCCCACACCGTGATCAACAGCCACAATATGACTTGGCGGCCCGCGGTGGCATCGCCGCGCAACCAAATCATGGCCACGCACGGCAGTCCAATATAGAGCGGGCCGGCCGCGATCCAGCGTGGATGATCGCGGCCGCCGCTGCGGGCGATTGCATACACCGTGCCGCAGGCAGCGACGATGAGCCCGATCGCAAGATCGATCCAGCCGCCCGCTGCGAGCACCACGACCCCGCACATCGCAGCCAGCATGACGCTGCCGGTCAGCCCGAACCGTCCTGCGCCGCACAGCCGCGTCCATTCCCAGGCGAGAACCGCGGCACCGACCGCGATCATGCCGGCAAAAGCGATCCGGCCAGCATACAACGCCACCAGCGCGACTGCCGCCATTGCAATCGCGGAGATCAGGCGTCGCCGAAGCTCTGTGCTCCAGCCCTCAGCCACTTGCGGCGCCGTAACGCCGTTCGCGCCGCCGAAAGTCCCGGACCGCTTCCTCAAGATGCGGTTTGGCGAAATCCGGCCACAAGGTCGGCACCGTAACGAACTCGGCGTAGGCCGACTGCCACAGAAGGAAATTGCTCAGGCGCTGCTCTCCGCTGGTGCGGATGATAAGGTCCGGATCGGGAATGCGGTCGGTCAACAGAAATTGGGCAAAACTCTCTTCCGTGATCGCCTCGGGGTCGAGCTTGCCGGCGCGCACGAGATGCGCCAGACGGCGTGCCGCGCCGGCAATTTCGCTGCGTCCGCCGTAGCTCAGTGCGACGATGAGGTTGAGGCCACCGTTGCCGCGCGTCGTCTCTTCGGCATTGTTGATGAGATTGACGATATCGGGCGCCAGCCGCTCACGATCGCCGATGATGCGCAGCCGCACGCCATTCTTGTGCAACTCGGCGATTTCACCGCGCAGGTAATGGCGCAACAGGCCCATGAGGTCGCCGACCTCCTCCGCCGGGCGTTTCCAGTTCTCCGATGAGAAGCCGTAAAGGGTCAGATAGCGGATGCCGAGTTCGGAGGCACCGACCACGGTGCGGCGAACCGCCTCGACGCCGCGCCGGTGTCCGGCGCCGCGCGGCAGGCCGCGGCTGCGGGCCCAGCGGCCATTTCCGTCCATAATGATGGCGACGTGGACCGGCGGCGCCCATACCGGCCCCGTTGACGGAACCGCATCCAATGTCTCAGACATGCATGATATCTGTTTCTTTTGCCGCGAGCATCTCGTCGACCTTCTTGATGAACTCGTCGGTCAGCGTCTGAATCTGCGTATTGCGTTTGCGGTGCTCATCTTCGGTGAGCTTGCCGCCCTTTTCCATGTGCTTGGCCCCTTCCATGCCGTCGCGGCGGATATTGCGTACGGCAATGCGTGCTTGCTCGGCATATTTGTGGGCGATCTTCGACAAGTCCTTGCGGCGCTCTTCCGTCAGCGGCGGAATCGGTACGCGAAGGAGTTGGCCCTCGACGATCGGATTGAGGCCGAGATTGGCCTCACGGATCGCCTTTTCCACCGACTTGACCAGCGATTTGTCCCAAACCTGCACCGACAGCATACGCGGCTCCGGCACGTTGACCGAGCCGACTTGCGCTATCGGCATCTTGCCGCCATAGGCGTCGACCTGGACGGGCTCGAGTAGGCTCACCGAGGCGCGTCCCGTGCGCAGTCCGGCGAGCTCCTTCTTCAACGCATCCATGGCGCCGTTCATACGACGCCGAAGCTCTTCGACATCCTTTTCAGACATGGGTTTCAGCCCCCATCCGTGATGATCGTAAACTTGCCCCGCCCCCTTACGACATCGGCGAATCCACCCTTATTGTGTATCGAAAACACGAGAATCGGAATGTGATTTTCGCGCGCCAGCGCGATGGCCGAGGCGTCCATGACCTTGAGATCGCGCGACAGAACGTCGAGATAGCTGAGGCGCTCATAGCGTTCGGCCTTCGAATCTTTCTTCGGATCGGCGCTGTAGACGCCATCCACCTTGGTGCCCTTCAGCAACGCGTCGCACCCCATCTCCGAGGCGCGCAGCGCCGCCGCCGTGTCCGTCGTGAAGAACGGATTTCCGGTCCCCGCGGCGAAAATGACCACGCGGCCCTTCTCCATGTGGCGTATGGCGCGGCGCCGGATGTAAGGCTCGCATACGGTGGCCATTGGAATGGCGGACAGCACGCGCGTGTGCAGACCGATGCGCTCGAGCGCATTCTGCAATGTCAGCGCGTTGATTACCGTGGCAAGCATGCCGATGTAGTCGGCACTGGCGCGTTCCATGCCGGCCGCGGCACCGGATAGTCCGCGAAAGATGTTCCCGCCGCCAATGACTAGGCACACCTGAACGCCAAGCTCTTGAACCGTCTTGACGTCGCCGGCGATCCGCTCAACCGTGGCCTGATCGATGCCATACTGGCCCGGGCCCATCAGTACCTCGCCGGACGCCTTCAGCAGGACACGCCGATATTTCGGACTGCTCGCCGAGGCCTTGGCCGCCATCGATCCCCCCTGCCTGCCCGGCGCGGTTGGTCAGCCACCTGCCAACCGCTCCCGCCCGACCCCCGACTCCGCCATCATATACCAGGGCCGCCCGGGGAGCGCATCAGCGACCGAGTTGGGCCGCCACCTCCGCGGCGAAATCGGTGTCCTTCCGCTCGATGCCTTCGCCCAACGCAAAACGGCGGAATCCCACAATGCGTATCGCCGCACCGATCTCCTTTGCCGCCTTTTCGATCACCGCCGAGACGCGCGACTCGCCATCGACAACGAAGACCTGCTCCATCAGCACCACGTCTTCGTAGTACTTGCGTAGGCGCCCCTCCACCATCTTTTCGATGACGCCGGCCGGGCGGCCGGAGGCCTTGGCCTGCTCGGCGAGCACCTCGCGCTCGCGCCTCAGCGCCGCCGGATCGACGTCGGCGGTCGCCAGCGCTTGCGGGTTCGCCGCGGCCACATGCATGGCGAGCTGTTTGCCGAGCGCCTGCAGCCTGTCCACGCCGCCGGTCGATTCCAGCGCGACGAGGACGCCGATCTTACCCAGGTGAACATAGCCCGCGACCACACCCGAACCCACCGACAGCCCTGTCGCACGCCGCAGCGACATGTTCTCGCC
>JACQDQ010000005.1 GCA_016201015.1 Pseudomonadota bacterium
ACTTCGTCGTCGTCATGGATGCCAAGTTCATGTCGGATCGTGCTTACGACAGCCCAGAGGCCGACATAATCACCTTTGGAATGCTGCATGTAGTCATCCACGACTTGATCCAGCGGGTTCATGGCGGCCTCGCGGGATAACGCGGCGTTCGACGCGATATTCCAGGGACGCAAAGATTGCATGATCCGAACTGTGCCGAAGGGCAATCCGGTCACCGAACCGTCATCCGCGTGGCGAGGGGCGCCGATCGAACCAACAGATTGTGTGCGCCAAATCCGGATCCTGCCCCAGCGCCTTCCATTCCCGATCAATGCGCGCCAACACGCGGCCGATGCTCATGTCTTCCCAGAAGCGAAACCCGGTCTTGAGATAGTCTCCGGGGTACAGCCCCCGCTCCAAGAGACCTCTGACGACTTCGAGAGATTTCTCGCGCAGTTCGTTGTCATGGAGGCCTAGATCGTCCCTGATGATGCTCACGACGTCCCAAAGGCCGACATAGTCGGACTCGGCAATCTCCATGCAATCTTTCACTATTTCGTCTATCCGGTTCATGGCCACACCGATGGATAATGCAGTCTCTTATACGAAATTTCGGGAACCTCGATGTCGACGGCCGGAGAGCCGCTGCTCGATACGGGCCTCAGTCCCACGAAGCCGACGCCTCCCGGCAGTCGAACCAATGTCCCGACATAGTCTGTGTTATGGACCACAGTGCCGCCGACTCTGAGATAGTCGAATGCCTCCTGTGCCGATTTTAGTTCGCCCGGAACCTCTCGTATCCTGGAATTGGACCCACGCCGCCCAATTGGAACTCCGCCGGGCGTCACGAAATCGGTGATGCGTCGAACGACAGCTCCGTGGAGTTCGTCGGTCAGCCGGTTGAGCGCCTCGATGCTCGGCGTCGATTGAATGTTCGAGAGATAGGCGATATGCGGATTGTCCGGCTCCACCAGCCGCAACTGGTCGAGCCGCCGGAAATACAGAGTGGTCCGCAGCGGAGCGAGGAATTCAGACTCCTCCGGCGGACCGCCCCGCGGCGGTCGCGGGCCGCCGCCACGTCCGCCGCTACTGCCGCCCCCGCCGACCTGCGCGAGCTGCGTGTCGTCGCCGGCGAAGGCGAGCTGCACCGGCCGCCGGCCGGTGCGCAGATAGTTGCCGTGGGCGGTGCCGCCGTTCTCAGGCGCGAACTGGCCGCCGATGCTGCCGGGCGAGCCGGCCGGCCAGCGCGCCTGATCGGCGCGGTATTTCTGTGCCGCCTGGCGCCAGGCGAAGAAGTTCTCCATCCGCGTCACCAGGCGTTCGAGTGCAATCCATATCTCGCGCTCGACCTGTCTCTCATCCGGCGTCACGACCGCCTCCGGTTTGATCAGGCAATTGGTACGTTACGTTCTTATACGCTTTACTGCGGCCACAGTCAAGAACAAAATGGAGATGTATAAGAAACCCAGGTTTGCGCAGATACGGCAAACTACGCCGTGCTGCGCCAGGCTCCACGAACTTTGGCGAAACTACACATTGTTCTTGGATGGCAAGCGGATGGAACGCGGCTGAATCTGGCCGTCGTCTACCGCGACAGGTTGAAGTCCGTCTCGTCGACCGGCGGCGGCGGGCTGCCGGCCGCCGCCGGCGCCGCCGCGGGCTTCGGCGCAAGCTCGCCCGCGTCCTCCGCGGCCTCGGCGGCAGCGCGCTGCTTCTCGACCAAGCGCGCCCCGTTTCGAGGCGAGCGCCTCGGCGCTGACGATGCCGACCTTGGCCAGCAAGGTGAGCAGCACCGGCAGCTCGAAGCTGATGCCGAAGGCGAAGATCAGCGTCATGACCAGCGAGAGATATTCGCTCATCTTGGCTTCGAGCTGGATCGGCATCGCGCCGTGGCCGGCCATCACTTCGAAGCTGGCGAAGAACTTCAACGCGAAGGGCAGGATCACGTAGTACAGCAGCGCGGTGCCGAGCAGGAACAGCACCGGCGTCGCCGCCAGGAACGGCAGGAAGGCCTTCTTCTCGTTGCGGTAGAGGCCGGGCGCGACGAACGCCCAAATCTGCGCGGCGATGATCGGGAAGGAGACGAAGCAGGCGGTGAAGAAGGCGACCTTGACGTAGGTGAAGAAGGCCTCGGTCGGCGCGGTGAAAATCATGCGCCGGCCGCTTTGGCCCTCGTAAACCTTCTTCAGCGGCTCGACGAGAAAATCGAAGATCGGCTGCGCGAAGTAGTACGCCGCGAGAAAGCACGCGAGGAAGGCCACCACCGAATAAATCAGCCGCTGACGCAGCTCGATCAGGTGATCGAGCAGCGGCATCTTGTGATTGTCGGGATCCTCTGGCGTGCTGGGGTCGTTGGCCACGGTCTCAGCCTGTTGCGCTCCGCGGCGGCGGCGTTGCCGCGGCGGGCGGCGTCTCGCTCGCGGCGGGAATTGTCTCGCTCGCGGCCGCATTCGGCGGCGGCGTCTCCCCGAACGGATTAGTCGTCGTCGTCGCCGGCGGTTCGATTGTCGCCGCCGACGGCGTACCCGTCGAAGGCTCGAGCGAGATATCGGGTGCCGCGAGCGCCTTGCTCATCTCGCCTTTGGGGTCGATCGTCTGTTCGATCTCGCGCGCCAGCTCGCCGCTCTCGATCTTCTGCACTTCCTTCTTGAGCTGATCGAGCTCGGACTCGCGGATCATCTCGTCGATATTGCCTTGGAACTCGCGTGCCATCGCCCGCGCCTTGCCCATCCATTGGCCGAGCGTGCGCAGCGCCCCCGGCAGTTCCTTCGGGCCGATGAAGATCAGCGCGGCGGCGCCGACAAGGACGATCTGGCCCCAGCTAAAGTCGAGCATGGCCGCCTCTACCCAGTACCTGCCGCGTCCACCGCCGGGCTAGACGCGTGGCGCTTCCTTCTTCGCCTCGCCCGGAATTGCTTGTGCGGCGGCCGGCTGTGGCGGCGCCGTCTCCGGCTTGGCCGGCTCATCCTCGAAGTCCTTGAGGCCGGCCTTGAACGCCTTGACGCCTTTGGCCATGTCGCCCATCAGCTTGGGGATCTTGCCGGCGCCGAACAGCAACAGGACGATCACCAGCAGGACCAGCCAGTGCCATATGCTCATCGAACCCATGACGCGCTCTCCGTTGTTCCGCGGCGGACCATAGGTCTCGCTGCCGCGCATTCCTGCGGGATAGTGGCAAAATTACTCGCCGGCCGCAACGCGACCCTGCCCGGCCTACCTGCTATGTAGGGTCCCGCGCCGGAAAGACAAAGGCTTACGCCTGTCCGCGAGCCCCCGACCCGGCCCCTGTCGCGGGCCGGGAGAGGCGCCGGCGACGCCGCAGCGCCGCCGTATTAACCAGCCTGGCGGTGCGGCTCGTGGTCTTCGTGCACGATCTCGGCGGCCGTTTCGCTGGGCGCCGACGCCTCGTCCGGTGCCGCCTCGTCCGCGGCAGGGTCTTCCGAGGTCTCGCGATAGGCGCTGATGGCCGGGCGCGCATCGAGCAGGCCGGCCGCCCTGAGGTCCTCGACGCCGGGCAGGTCGTCGAGGCTGTCGAGGCCGAAATGCGACAGGAAGACCTCCGTCGTCACCCAGGTCGCCGGCCGGCCCGGCGTCTCGCGATGGCCCTTGGGCTTGATCCAGCCCGCCTCCATCAGCGTATCGAGCGTGCCGCGCGAGAGCGCCACGCCGCGGATCTCCTCGACCTCCGTCCGCGTGATCGGCTGGTGATAGGCAATGATCGCCAGCGTCTCCACCGCCGCGCGCGACAGCTTGCGGCCGACCACCGTCTCCAGCTTAAGCACGCCGGCGAGGTCGGGCGCGGTGCGCAGGGCGAACCGCCCGGCGACGCGCATCAGGTTCACGCCGCGGCCCGCGTAATGCGCCTCGAGCGCGGCGATGGCGGCATCGACATCGGTGCCGGCAGGCAGCCGCGCGGCGAGGGCGCGGGCATCCACGGGCTCGGCCGAGGCGAACAGCACCGCCTCGACGATACGCAGCGCCTGTGGATCGATCGCGGCGTCGGTCGTCGTCGGGCCGGGCATGGCCTCGGCCGGAGCCGCGACGACCGTGGGGTCGATCGGAATGGCGGGTATGGATGTCATGGCATTGCCCTGTCAGCGGAAGGAAATTCGGCCACCGGATTGTCGGCAACCCTGCGCACGAAGATCGGGCCGAACGGGCGATCCTGGCGCAGCTGCATGCGGCCGGTGCGCGCAAGCTCGAGCCCGGCCGCCAGCACGGAGGCAAGCGCCGAGCGGCGAACCAACGGAGAGGCGAGCCCGGTCGGCAGAAAGGTCAGCAACGTCACCCAGTCAGGGAACCGGCCGAGCATTTGCGTCAGGCGCTCGAGCGCCAGCTCCATCGAGTAAAGCTCGCTCGGCGCGATTTCAAGGCGCCCGGTGATCGCCCGCGCCTTTTGCTCGCCATACGATTTCAACAGATCGTAGAGCGACACCTCGTAGACCGGCTTGGCGACGACACGGATGCCCTCCGGCGCGCCGCGCGCAAACACGTCGCGACGCAGCTGCGGCCGGGCCATCAGACGCGCACCGGCATCCTGCACCGCCTGCAGGCGCTGCAGTTGGAAGGCCAGCGCCGCCGCCATCTCCGCCGGCGTCGGCTCGGTCTCATCCTCCGGCGGCGTCGGCAGCAGCAGCCGCGACTTGAGATAGGCCAGCCAGGCGGCCATGACCAGATAATCGGCGGCGAGCTCGAGCCTGATCTCGCGGGCACGGTCGATGAATTCGAGATACTGGTCGGCGAGCGCCAGGATCGAGATGCGCGTCAAATCCACTTTCTGCTCGCGCGCCAACGACAGCAGCACGTCGATCGGGCCTTCGTAGCCTTCGAGATCGACGACCAGCTCGGCGCCATTGGCCGGCCGGCGCTCGCGGTCGCTTTCGAATGCGGAGTCCGTTGCCTCTGTCATGCGGCGGCCTCAGCTTGCGCCGGCGAGCGCCGCCAACGCGTCCACCAAGAATTCGACCGGACCGCCGAGCAACCAACCGAACAGGTTGAGATCGATGCCGATCGCGCGGCCGAGCTCCGGCAGCAGAAATATCGCACCCAATACGATCACCAGGCCGAGCGGTTCCAGGCGCGCCAGGGGAAAGGCCAAGCGGTCGGGCAACAGCCCGACGGCGACTCGCCCGCCATCCAAAGGTGGTATCGGCAACATGTTAAAGACGGCCAGCATCACATTGATAATTATAGAGTTCACCAGGTTCTCTGCGACCCATGGCGCGACTCGGTCGGGCAACCAGCCGAGCCCGTGATACATCAAGGCCGAAAGGATGGCCAGCGCGAGATTCATTCCCGGCCCGGCCGCCGCCACCCACACCATGTCGCGCCGCGGATTGTTGAGCCGCCGGAAATTGACCGGTACCGGCTTGGCGTAGCCGAACAGGAACGGCGCCTTGAGCAGCAGGAGCAGGCCCGGCAACAGGATCGTGCCGAAGCGGTCGATGTGGCGCAGCGGGTTCATCGAGATGCGCCCGAGGCGCCTTGCCGTGTCGTCCCCGAACAGATCCGCGGCGTAGCCGTGCGCCGCCTCGTGCAGCGTGATCGCCATGAGGGCGGGCAGAACCCAGACCGAAATGGCGTGAGCGACATCGGCGAATTGACTGAACATGGAACCTGACTGAAATGATTATGCAGCCGCCAGCAAACGGGTGAGACGACCTAGCATGGCGCCAGGCGTTTCGTCGATGCCGCCGCGGCGTCGCACGGCTTCGCCGCGCGCCAGGCGCAATGCCGCGGGTGGCGCGAGCGGCGGCACGACGGCGGCGACTGCCTGCATCTCGTCGAGACGGCCATTGCAATGGAGCGCGATGTCGCAGCCGGCGGTGAGCGCGTCGCGCGCGCGATCGGTCAAGCCGCCCGCCAGCGCATTCATCGACAAATCGTCGGACAGCAGCAGACCGTCGAAGCCGATATGGCGGCGCACGATTTCGGCGATGACGATGGCGGAGGTCGTGGCGGGGCGCGCCGGATCGATCGCCGTGTAGCGCACATGCGCGGTCATCGCCCACGGCAGATCGCGCAGGGCGCGGAACGGCGCGAAATCGGTCTGCTCGAGCAGCGCGCGCGGCGCGTCGACGCTGGGCAACTCGGCATGGCTATCGGCGCGGGCGCGGCCGTGACCGGGAATGTGCTTGAGCACCGGCAGGACACCGCCGTCGAGCAGACCGTCGGCCATGGCGCGGGCGAGACGGACGATGCTGTCGGGATCGTCGCCATAGGCGCGATCGCCGATGACGCCATGCGCGCCCGGCGCCGGAAGATCGGCCACCGGCGCGCAGTCGACCGTGATGCCGAGAGCGGTAAGTTCGGCGGCGATCAGGCGGCCGTTGAGTCGCGCGGCCTCGCCGGCGATTGCAGGATCGCGCCGCGCCAATGCGCCGAAGGTGGCGGCCGGCGGCGGTAAACGCCAATGCGGCGGTTTCAGCCGTGCGACGCGGCCACCTTCCTGATCGATCAGGATCGGCGCGTCGTCGCGGCCGACGGTATCGCGCAGAGCGCGCGTCAAACGCTGGACCTGTACAGGCGTCTCGACGTTGCGCGCGAACAGGATGAAGCCGAGCGGGTCGGCCTCGGCAAAGAAGGCGCGTTCGGCATCGCTCAGCGCCGGGCCGGCGCAGCCGAAGATGACGGCGCGCGCAGGATCGGCGTCACGACCGGACAACAATGCACCCCTGCTTGCGCGCCGTGAGCTTGGCACAGAGATCGGTGGCCGTGTCGCGGTCGAGCGGCCCGGCCTGAATGCGGAAGAACGTCCCACGATCGCCGAGGTCGGCGCGCGCGACGCTGAAGGTCAGGCCGCCGAGCAGATCGGCATAGGTCTGCTTCAGCTTCTCGGCCGTGCGATCGGCATCTTCGGCGGTCTTGAGCGACCCGAGCTGGATGCGAAAGCCGCTACCGGTCGCGGCCGCTGGCGGCGGGGCGGGCGACGCGCGCGCCGCGGGTGGCGTGGCGCTCGCTGCCGGCGGCACGGCGGCCTGTCGCGCGGCCGGCGGTGCTGCGGGTGCGGGCGGCGGCGGCGAGGACGCGATCGCAGTCGTCGTCTCGGGCGGCGAGACGACCACGGCTTCCGGCGGCGGCGTCACTTGCGGGCTTGGCGGAATCGTCGGGATCGGCGGCGGCGGTGTCGCTGCCGGGCGGGGCAGCGGCGCCTCGGGCGGCGGCAGCAGTCGCTCGAAGCGTGGGCTTGGCGCCGCCTCGCCGCTGCCGGCCTGGCCGACGCGGCTGAAAATTTCCTGATCCTGGAATGGCACCTCGAGGCCGCCGGGCTTATCGGGTTTCACCTTGAACGGCCGCTGCTCGGCGCGGATCAACGGTGCGATGCCCGGATCTTCGGCGGTATGCTTCGTCATGTAGGTATAGCCGACCACGCCGCCGAATCCAGCTAGCGCGGTCACCGCCACCACCAGCGGCAGCAGCCGGATCCAGCGCGGCCGCTGCTTGGCAGGCGCCGCTTCGGGCGCCGCTTCGGCTGCCTGTTCCTGGTCGTCTGGAAGCATTCAGCGCATTTCCTCTGCCGGTTCGACGCCCATGACGCGCAGACCCGAGGCGACAACCAAGCCGATCGCGCGTACCAGCCCAAGGCGGGCGAGCGTCAGCGCGCGATTCTCGGCGACGATGAAGCGCAGCGCCGTCTCATCCCTGCCGCGCGTCCACAGCGCATGAAACGCCGACGCCAGGTCATAGAGGTAGAAGGCCAAGCGGTGCGGCTCGCCCGCCTCCGCCGCCGCCTCCAGCAGCCGCGGCCAGCCGGCCAGTAGCTTGATCAGCGACAGCTCGTCGGCATCGGCGAGCAGCGCGAAATCAGCCTTGACCAGCACGTCATCGGAGAGGTCGATCCCTGGCAAGGCCGCCGCTGCCTGGCGCATCGCCGAGCGCGTGCGCGCATGCGCGTATTGCACGTAGAAGACCGGATTGTCCTTCGACTGCTCCTTCACTTTGACGAAGTCGAAATCGAGATGCTGGTCGTGCTTGCGCGTCAGCATGATGAAGCGCACGACGCCGGGCCCCACCTCGTCGATCACGTCGCGCAGCGTGACGAAGCGGCCGGAGCGCTTCGACATCGTCACCTGCACGCCGTTCTCGACGAAGCTGACATTCTGATAAATCTTGATCTCGAGGGCGGACTTGCCTTCGCTGAGCGCGGCGACGGCCGCCTGCATCCGCTTGACGTAGCCGGCGTGCCCGGCGCCCCAGACATCGATGATGCGCGAGAACCCGCGGCGGATCTTGTCGAAGTGATAGCCGATATCCGGCGTCACGTAGGTCCACGAGCCGTCCGATTTCTTGAGCGGCCGATCGCTGTCGTCGCCGAATTTCGACGAGCGGAAGAGAAGCTGCGGGCGCGGCTCCCAGTCATCCGGCTTCTTGCCCTTGGGCGGCTCGAGGACACCGGTGTAAAGCAGATCCCGGGCGGCGAGTATCTCGAGCGCTTCCTCGACGCGGCCGCTGCTCGTAATCTGCCGTTCCGAAGAAAACTTGTCGTGGTTGACACCGAGCAGAGCGAGATCGGCGCGGATCAGGTCCATCATCGCTGCGGTCACGAATTCGCGGACCGCGGCCAGCCAGTCGCTCTCGGGGCGGCCAAGCCATTGGCGGCCGTCGCGCGCGGCGAGCGCGGCCCCGACCGGCTTCAAGTAGTCACCGGGATAGAGCCCTTCGGGTATGGCGCCGATCGTCTCGCCGAGCGCTTCGCGATAGCGCAGATGCGCCGAACGCGCGAGCTGGTCGACCTGGGCGCCGGCGTCGTTGATGTAATACTCGCGCGTAACCTTGAAGCCGACCGTGGCGAGCAGCGAGGCGAGCGCGTCGCCGATGACCGCGCCCCGCGTATGCCCGACATGCAGCGGCCCGGTGGGATTGGCCGAGACGTACTCGACATTGACCGCCCGCCCGCCGCCCATCGTCGAGGTGCCATAGGCCTCGCCCTCGCGCAGGATCTCGAGCAAACGCTCATGCCAGAACCCGCTCTTGAGCCGTAAATTGATAAAGCCGGGCCCGGCGATCTCGATGCCTTCGACCGCCGGATTGGCTTTGAGCCGCGCGGCGATACGGTCGGCGATGTCGCGCGGCTTCATGCCGGCAGGCTTGGCCAGGACCATCGCGACGTTGGTCGAGACGTCGCCATGCGTCGATTCACGCGGCGGTTCAACCGCGAAGCTATTGATATTCATCTCTCTCGGCAATTCGCCAGCCGCTGCCACATCCTCTATCGTTGCGGCAATCTCATCCCTAAAGTAATTGAAAACATTCATTTTATTCTAGCCACTGCTGGGTGAGGTATTCGGAAGGTGAGGTTAAAGTTCGCATTGATTTGAGGCAAAATCTACTTTCTAACTTTTATTGAAAATCATAGCACATAG
>JACQDQ010000006.1 GCA_016201015.1 Pseudomonadota bacterium
GAGATCCCCAGTCCGACGGCGCCGCCCGCCGGCTGCCGCTTCCACACGCGCTGCCCGCTGGCCGAGGCGCGCTGCCGCGCCGAGGAGCCGCGCTTGCGCGAAGTGGCGCCCGGCCAGCGCGTCGCCTGCCATCTGGTCTGACACCGGCAACCTCTACTCGAGCCGGATATTCGCCGCCTTGATCACCGCGGTCCATTTGACGAGATCGGTGCGGATGAGGGCGGCGACGTCGTCGGGCGTGCCGCCCAGCGGCTCGGCGCCGAGCGTGTCGAGCCGCTCCTTGACGTCGGGCAGTCGCAGCACGGCGTTGAGCGCGGCGTTGAGCTTCGCCACGATGTCTCCCGGCGTGCCCGCCGGCGCCATCACCGCGAACCAGGTCGACGCCTCGTAGCCCGGCACCCCTGATTCGGCGACGGTCGGCAGCTCCGGCACCTGATGCGAGCGCTTGGTGCCGGTCACCGCCAGCGGGCGCAGCTTGCCCGCCTTCACATGCGGCAGCGAGGTGATCATGAAATCGAACATCATGGCGACCTGGCCGCTCAGCACGTCGAGCACGGCCAGCGGATTGCCGCGATAGGGGACATGGACGATGTCGGTGCCGGTCATGCGCTTGAACAGCTCGCCGGCCAGATGGTTGGTGGCGCCGTTGCCGCCCGACGCGTAGTTGAGCTGCCCCGGCTTCGCCTTGGCGAGCGCGATCAGCTCGGCCACCGAAGTCGCCGGCACCGCCGGGTTGACGACGAGGATGTTCGGCGTCGAGGCGATCAGCGCCACCGGCGCGAAGTCCTTGACCGGGTCGAAGGACAGCTTGGCATAGAGGCTCGGCGCGATGGCGATCGAGCTCACCCCCATCAGGAAGGTATAGCCGTCGGGCGCCGCCTTGGCGGCGAGATCGGTGCCGATATTGCCGCCGGCGCCGGGCCGGTTGTCGACGATGAAGGGCTGGCCCAGCCGCTCGGTCAGATGCGGCCCCAGCAGCCGCGACAGCGTGTCGGCCGAGCCGCCGGCGGGGAACGGCACGATCATGCGCACCGGCTTGGCCGGCCAGGCCTGGGCGGCGGCCTGCCCGGCCGCCAGCGCGAGGGCCGCGGCGAAAACGGCGCCGGCAATGTTCCGGACAGCGTGCATCGGTGATCCTCCCCTAGCGTTATATTTTGCCGCGCGAGTGTCCGGGGCCGCCGCCGCGGCGTCAAGCGCCGCTGGCGGCGATCCGCCGGATGAAGCGCGGCCGCGGCGGGCGGCGACTAGGGGCTCATACACGCACCCCCCTGTTCCGTTTCGTCCGTTTGGTCCGATAGGAAATAGGGTCATTTTGTTTAGCCGGTTCAAGCCGTTGGCCGGTGCCAATCGGAACGCATGGTGTTTCGGCCGATTCCGATAGGAACTAGGGTTATTCCGGGCGGACGGAACGGGCGCTGCGGGCGCGGTCGCGCGCCGGTGCGCCTCCGCCCCCCGCGCCATGGTCGAGGAGCTTGCGGAGCCGGGTGCTCCGGCGGGCAGGGCCAAGTCGGTCGTCAGCATGTCCAGAACCAATCCAAGTTCGATTTGGGCTTATTATGACCGTTTTGTTCCTAATTGTCAAGGGCCATGCTGTAGTAGGGGGCCGCTGATAGGCGGGCGCGGCTAGACCTTGGAACTCGTATTCCCTCAATGACGGAAGTTCCGGGGCGTCCGCTTTCAGGGTCGATCGCGGCCGTCGTCTACCTTGTCGCGAGATGTCGCAGAAGTGCCATTAGCAGACGACCGTGGCGCAGCTCCGACCTGCTTCCTGTTTTCTGGGCCGAGGCAAAAGCCGAACATGGCCGACGCAGCAAGGTTTTGTTTTTGCTGCGCTGCCCGTTCAGGGCGCACTTCGCCGCGAGACCGTCACGCCAGTACGTCAGCGCTCCTACGACGCGGTTCAGCGACAGGATCTGCACGGACCGCCCTCCTTGGCCACGGAAATCGCCGGCCGCCGCAGTTCCGCCGCCGAATAGCCCGTGCTGATTGTCACTGCTGACGCAGTGGCGCGAATCTCCCTTCGCGCCATAGAACCACGCCGCCCGGAATGCCGAAGACTCAGCCATCAAAGCCGTTGGTATGGTTGGCGACTCTCTGAAGCGTTGATCGCGCCCCTACCAACCGGAAGCTTGCGCAGCCGCTTGCCGATAGCCGCGGAGACCGCGTTGCCGATTGCTCCTGCGATTGCCGCGGTGCCAGGCTCGCCAGTGCCGGTGGGCGGCTGGTCACTATCCACGAAATAGACCTCGATCGTGGGGGCCTCGTCGATCCGCATGACCCTGTAGGTGTCGAAGTTGGTCTGCACGATGCGCCCCTTCTCGATGTCGATCGCGTTGTAGAGCGCCGCACTGGCGCCAAAAATGATACCACCCTCGATCTGCGCCTTGGCGCCGTCGGGGTTGACGACCCGTCCGCAGTCGACCGCGCAGACGACGCGGTCAAGCCGAACGTCGCCCCGGGCGTCGACCGAGACTTCGGCAACTTGCGCCACGTAAGTCCCAAACAGCAGGATCACCGAGATGCCGCGACCTCTCCCGGCAGGCATCGGCGTGCCCCAACCGGCCTTTTCGGCCGCAAGGTCGAGGACGGCCTTTGCGCGCGGCGATTGCGCCAGCAGGAGTCTCCGGAAATCGACAGGGTCCTTGCCGGCGGCCGCGGCCATCTCATCAACGAAGCTTTCGACGGTGAAGGAGTTGTGGGTAACCCCGACGCCGCGCCACCAACCGGTCATCATCCCCGCCCGGGGCTCCGAGCGGCTGTACTCGATGAGCTGGTTGCGGAACTTGTAGGGCCCGGCCGCGCCGTCGACCGCATCGGGGTCGAGCCCGTTGACGAACCAGGCCGGTGCCCAGCGGGCCATCACGCTGGAAGCAGCGACGCGGTGCGAGAAGGCCGTCGGGATCCCATTCGCATCGGGCCCCGCCGAGAGCTTGTCGACATAGTGCGGACGAAAGGCGTCGTGCCGGAAGTCCTCCTCGCGCGTCCAGATGACCTTGACCGGGAAGTCGACCTGCCTGGCGATCATTGCCGCCTGCACGGCGTAGTCCGTTTCCAGCCGGCGACCAAACGCGCCCCCCATCAGGAAGTTGTGTACGCGCACCTTCTCGGCGGGAAAGCCGGTGACCGCGGCAACCGCCGACTGAACGCGGGCGATCACCTGCGTCCCGACCCAGATGTCGCAGCCGTCGGCCGTGATCCGAGCGGCGCAGGTCATCGGCTCCATCGTCGCATGAGCGAGCAGCGGCGCCTCGTACCTGGCTTCGAGGGTCTTTGCCGCAATGGAGACGGCGTTCTTGACGTCGCCTTCATTGGTCGCGACTACGGCGTTGCCGGCGATTGCCTTGTCGAGATCGCCCACCAGATCGGCTGTCGAGTATGTCGCCGCGCCGCCTTCCCATTTTGGGTTCAGCGCAGCGAGCCCCTTTCTTGCTGCGCCTGTGTGGTCGGCGATGACCGCCACAGTATCATCGAAACGAACCACCTTCCGAACGGCTGAGACGGTAAGGGCCGCCCTCTCATCCATACCGACAAGCTTGCCGCCAATGATGGGCGAAGCCTGAGCCACCGCAATCTTCATGCCGGGGATAATGAAATCGATGCTGTACTGGGTCCGGCCAGTCGTCTTGTCGACGGAATCTCGCCGCTTGAGCGACCTTCCAATGATCCTGAAGTCCTTCGGATCCTTCAGCGCGACCTTATCCGGCACCGGGAGCGCGGCCGCCTTGGCCGCCAGGTCGCCATAGGTAAGGCTCCGGTTGCTGGCATCATGGATCACGGTTCCGTTCTCGGCCCGGCAGCCGGACGCGTCGACGCCCCATGTCTCTGCGGCGGCCGCGATCAGCATTGCGCGCGCCACGGCGCCGGCCTGCCGGAACGGCTCGTAGAACGCGGCAATGGAGGTAGAGCCGCCTGTTGCCTGGAACCCAAGCTTCGGATTTGCGTAAAGCTTGTCGTCCGGCGGCGCGTGTTCCACCAGGATCTGGCTGGGCTCCACTTCCAGCTCTTCCGCGATCAGCATCGGCATCGACGTATAGACGCCTTGCCCGATTTCGACCTGCGGAATGACGGCGGTCACGTGGCCGGTCTTGTCGATCCTGATGAAAGCGCTCGGCGCGAAGTTCGCAGCCGATGCGTCCGCGGCAGCCGCGCGAAACATCGGCGCGTTGATCGAAATCAGCAGGCCGCCCCCGGCGGCGACGCCGGCGCGCAGGAAGGAACGCCTCGACAGCCGGGTGTCGACGGACGATACCTCGGAGGAAAAATCCTTCATGTACATTTTCAGCCTCCCTGCTTCGCGTTGCCGTCGAGCTTCGCGGCGTACTTGATCGCATCGCGAATGCGAACATAGGTGCCACAGCGACAAATGTTGCCGGACATGGCGGCGTCGATGTCGGCATCTGTCGGGTTAGGCTTCTCGGACAGTAGAGCCGCCGCCGACATGATCTGCCCGGACTGGCAGTATCCGCACTGCACCACGTCGAGATCCTGCCAAGCCTTCTGAGCCTTGAGGCCGCTCGGGGTATTGTGGATCGCCTCGATCGTTGTGATCGCCGACCGCCCGACGCTCTCGACCGGGGTCTGGCAGGACCGCGCCGGCTCGCCATCGATATGGACGGTGCAGGCGCCGCACTGCGCAATGCCGCATCCGTACTTGGTGCCGGTCATTCCCAGCACGTCGCGGATGACCCAGAGCAGCGGCGTATCGCCATCAACGTCCACGCTGCGCTGCTCTCCATTGACGTTTAGATCGTATGCCATGAACTCCTCCGAAGCGGTGCTTCGTGTCGCTCCGCTGGATGCGGCCGTATGCTTGGTGGATCTTTAGGAGATGCCGTCCGTAGACCGGGACAGCACCTCGTGGACGCGCATGTCTTTCAGCCGGCCCTCGACGACCGGCGCAACCGCGGCGAGGGCGTCACTGCCGGCGACGAACACCTGCGGCAGGGTCGCCATCCTGGCGAGTTCCACGAGCGCGTCGCCCAGCTTGGCCGGATCACCCGGCTGTGTGCCATGATAGGGCGACCACATTGCTTCGGCCGAGCCCTCGGCCGCGTAGTCCGCGATCGTGCCGTCGATGTACTTGATGTTGTGGGCATCCAGCAGGTCCGTGCGGAAGAAGCCCGGTTCGACGACCGTAACCTTGATGCCGAATTGCCCCACCTCTTGCGCTACAGCTAGCGAGAGGCCTTCCACTGCGAACTTGGTCGCGCCGTAAGCTCCGCAGTGCTTAAGGCCAACCACACCGGCCACAGAGCTGATGTTCACGATGTGGCCCGACCGCTGCCGGCGCATCACCGGCAGCGCGGCGCGCATGACGTATGCGACGCCCCAGAAGCTCGTCGCGAACTGGCGCTCGATGTCGGGCGTGGTCATCTCCTCGAAGTTGCCGAGGAGGCTGTAGCCCGCGTTGTTGACCAGGACGTCGATGCGGCCAAACCTCTGCACCGCCTCCTCAACCGCCACCTTAGCCTGCGCCTCGTCGGCCACGTCCAGCTGGACAAACGCGAGGTTCTCGCCGGCCACGTCGCCGAGGGCTTTCCGCACCTTATCGAGGTTTCGGCCAGTGGCGACCACGCGGTCGCCGGCCTTAAGGGCCGCCTTGGCGGTGCCTGCGCCAATACCGCTGCCGGCGCCGGTAATAAACCAGACTTTACTCATCACTTCAGCCTCCGTTGCATTGTTCATTTCTGAAAGACATGTCATTGCCAGTCAGTTCTAGGATCTGATCGGACCGAGTCTGCTCCTTCGGAAGACCGCACCGGCGGCCGCCGGATCAGTCCGCCCCGGATCGCTGACAACCAGATAGTCCTGGTTCCTGATTTCGATTAGCCGCTATAAACCACTTAGGCTTATGCATGCGGTGCATGAATGAAGCGGGACCACCTGTACGACCTTGCCGCCTTCGCTGTCGTCGCGGAGCAGGGAAGCTTTACCCGCGCGGCGGCCGAGCTCGGCATGTCCCAGCCGGCGTTGAGCCACGCCATAAAGGCTCTGGAGGAGCGGCTCGGCGTGCGGCTCTTGTCGCGGACCACGCGCTCGGTGTCGACGACCGAAGCGGGCGAGACGCTGCTGCGCTCACTGCGCCCCGCACTGAAGGAGATCGCCTCAGGTGTAGACGCGGTCGGCGCCCTGCGGGGGAAGCCGTCCGGCACCGTCCGTATCACCGCAACCAAGCATGCGGTCTCGTTTGTCGTTATGCCTGCCCTGCCGGGCTTCCTTGCGTCACATCCCGATATCCGGGTGGATATGATCATCGACGACAACCTGACCGACATCGTCGCGAACCGCATCGACGCGGGCATCCGCTTCGGCGACATCGTCGAGAAGGACATGATCGCTGTCCGCGTGGGCCCCGACATGCGGAGAGCCGTCGTCGGCGCTCCGTCTTATTTCGCCCGGAACCCGCCCCCGACAACCCCACGCGAACTCTCGGCACACCGCTGCATCCGCTACCGCCTGGTGAAGGCGGGCGGGATCTATGCCTGGGAATTCATCGAAAACGGCCGTCCGCTGGAGGTCCGCGTCGATGGGCCCCTCATCTTCAACGACACCGATCTCATGCGCCAGGCCGCCATC
>JACQDQ010000493.1 GCA_016201015.1 Pseudomonadota bacterium
ATGAGCCACTGACAAGGCGCATCGGGCATCGCCGATACCCCTACCTGACTTGCGGTAATTTCCGGTCATTCACCCGCGGCGCAGGCGCAATTCTTTGCAAGGCGGCTGCCCTACCCCGATAAAGCCATTGCGTTCTTGCGGCACGGCGGTACAAGCAATTGTACCTTGCGGAGCCGTGCGTTAACTTACGAAATCGGAACGACCGGCGTGAGGGACTAGAACATGGCGTTGCTGGCCGCGACCCTCGACGACAAATACGCGCTCGAATCGGGTCGTGTCTTCCTGACCGGAACGCAGGCCCTCGTCCGCCTGCCGATGATGCAGCGCCGGCGCGACGAGGCGGCCGGGCTCAACACCGCCTGCTTCATCTCCGGCTATCGCGGCTCGCCGCTCGGCGGCTATGACATGGCGCTGTGGCGCGCCGGCAAGTTCCTCAAGCGCCATCACATCTATTTCCAGCCCGGCCTCAACGAGGATCTCGGCGCGACGGCCGTGTGGGGCAGCCAGCAGGTCAATATCTTTCCCGGCGCCAAATACGACGGCGTCTTCTCCATCTGGTACGGCAAGGGGCCGGGCGTCGCCCGCTCCATGGACCCGCTGATCCACGGCAACATGGCCGGAGCTTCGCGCCACGGCGGCGCACTCGTGCTGCTCGGCGACGATCATGCGTCGAAATCCTCGACCCTGCCGCACCAATCCGAGCACCTCATGATCGGCGCGATGATCCCGGTGCTCAATCCCTCGGGCGTGCAGGAGGTGCTCGATTACGGCCTGCTCGGCTGGGCGATGAGCCGCTATTCCGGCTGCTGGGTGTCGATGAAGTGCATCGCCGATACGATGGATGCCTCGGCTTCGGTTTATGTCGACCCGCATCGCGTCACGGTCAACACGCCCAACGACTTCGAGATGCCGGAGGGCGGCGTGCATATCCGCTGGCCGGATGACTGGAACGTCCAGGAATTCCGCCTGCACAAGTTCAAGGCCTATGCCGCGCTCGCCTTTGCCCGCGCCAACCAGCTCGACCGCATCATCCTCGACAGCCCGAAGCCCCGTTTCGGCATCATCACGACAGGCAAGTCCTATCTCGACGTGCGCGAGGCGCTCGACTATCTCGGCATCGGCGAGAAGCTGGCCGCCGAGATCGGCATCCGCGTCTACAAGGTCGGCATGTCGTGGCCGCTGGAGCGCGAAGGCGCGCGCCACTTCGCCGAGGGCCTGCAGGAGGTGATGGTCGTCGAGGAGAAGCGCGCGGTCATCGAGAACCAGCTCAAGGAGCAGCTCTACAACTGGCGCGCCGATGTCCGCCCGCGCGTGGTCGGCAAGTTCGACGAGAAGGGCGAGTGGATTCTGCCCTCGGCCGGCGAGTTCGCGCCGGCACAGCTCGCCCGCGTCATCGCCCGGCGCTTGCAGCCGTTCTTCACGACGCCGCATATCGAGGAGCGTCTGGCCTTCCTCGACGCCAAGGAGCGGCAGCTCAAGGCACCGCACACCACCGTCAAGCGCACCCCCTATTTCTGCTCCGGCTGCCCGCACAACACCTCGACGCGCGTGCCCGAAGGCAGCCGCGCCGCGGCCGGCATCGGCTGCCATTACATGGCGGTGTGGATGGATCGCGAGACCGCGACCTTCACCCATATGGGCGGCGAAGGCGCGCAGTGGATCGGCCAGGCGGATTTCACCGAGACCAAGCACATCTTCCAGAATATCGGCGACGGCACCTACACGCATTCGGGCTCGCTCGCCATCCGCGCGGCGATGGCATCAGGCGTCAACATCACCTACAAGATCCTCTACAACGACGCCGTCGCCATGACCGGCGGCCAACCGGCCGAGGGCGGCATCACCGTGCCGCAGATGGCGCGGCAGGTGGCGGCCGAGGGCGTCGCCCGCATCGCCGTGGTCAGCGACGAGCCCGACAAATACCCGGCCGACGCCGGTTTCCCGGCGGGCACGACGGTTCACCACCGCGACGCGCTCGACGCCGTGCAGCGCGAGCTGCGCGATACGCCCGGCGTCACGGCGATGATCTACGACCAGACCTGCGCCGCCGAGAAGCGGCGCCGGCGCAAGCGCGGCACCTTCCCCGACCCCGACAAGCGCGTGCTGATCAACGAGCTGGTGTGCGAGGGCTGCGGCGATTGCGGCGTGCAATCGAACTGCCTCTCCGTCGCGCCGGTCGAGACCGAGTTCGGCCGCAAGCGGACGATCGACCAATCGTCGTGCAACAAGGACTTCTCGTGCCTGAAGGGCTTCTGCCCGTCCTTCGTCACCGTGCATGGCGGCCGGCCGCGCCGGCCGCGCCCGACCGCCGGCAGAAGCGGCGATCCGGCGGCAAACCTGCCGGCGCCGAAGCTGCCGTCGCTCGACAGCCCTTACAACATCCTGGTCACCGGCATCGGCGGCACCGGCGTGGTGACGATCGGCGCGCTGGTCGGCATGGCCGCGCATCTCGAGGGCAAGGGCTGCTCGGTCCTCGACATGACCGGCCTCGCCCAGAAGGGCGGCGCCGTGCTGTCGCATATCCGCGTCGGCGCGCGGCCCGAGGATCTGCATGCCGTGCGCGTGTCCGACGGCGACGCGCATCTGCTGCTCGGCTGCGACATCGTCGTCGGCGCGGGCGATGAGGCGATCGCCAAGCTCGCCGCTGGCACCAGCCGCGCCGTGGTCAACACGCACGAGACACTCACCGGCGCCTTTACCCGCAACCCGGACTTCCATCTGCCGCTGGCGGAATTCCGCCGCTCGCTGGAGATCGCGTTGGGGCCGAAGGCGCTCGATCTGGTCGACGCGACCGATCTGGCGACGTCGCTGCTCGGCGATTCGATCGCCACCAACCTGTTCATGCTCGGCTTCGCCTATCAAAAGGCACTCATTCCGGTTTCCGCCGAGGCGATCGAGAAGGCGATCGAGCTCAACGCCGTGTCGGTCGAGATGAACACGCGCGCCTTCCGCTGGGGCCGGGCGGCGGCGCACGATCGCGCCGCGGTCGAGCGCGCGGCGACACCGGCCATCGCTGTGGTCGGCCACAAGCTGTCGACGACGCTCGACGAGATCGTCGCGCGGCGAATCGAGTTCCTCACCGCCTACCAGAACGCCGCCTATGCCGGCCGCTATCAAGCATTGGTCCGCCGCGTCGCCGCGGTCGAAGCGCAGCGCGCGAAGGGCCATCTCGGCCTCGCCGAGGCGGTCGCCCGCTATTACTTCAAGCTGCTCGCCTACAAGGACGAGTACGAGGTGGCGCGGCTCTATACCGACGGCACGTTCCACCGCCAGCTCGCCGCGCAATTCGAGGGCGATTACCGCCTCGAATTCAACCTCGCTCCGCCGGCCATCGCCGAGCGCGATCCGCGGACCGGGCATCTGATCAAACGCACATTCGGCCCGTGGATGCTGACCGCGTTCCGTGTGCTCGCGCAGCTCAAGTTCCTGCGCGGCACCAGGCTCGACATTTTCGGCCGCACGGCGGAACGCCAGGCCGAGCGCCGCCTGATCAGCGAGTACGAGGCGCTGGTCGACGAACTCACGGCCAAGCTCGACGCCAACAATCACGGGCTCGCGGTCGAGCTCGCCGCGCTGCCCGAGCAGATCCGCGGCTACGGCCACATCAAGGACGCGAGCATCGCCAAGGCGAAGGCGCGCGAGGCAGAGCTGCTCGCCTGCTTCCGCAATCCCGCGCCGATGGCGACCGCGGCGGAGTAGGACCGCCCCGCGGTTAGCCCCGCCAATCCGTTGCCAGGTGAAACAGGCAGTCGCCGCGCTCGGTGCGCCCGGGCACGCGCTTGCAGACGACGAGTCCGCCATGGCCGAAGCGCGCCAGCGACGGCTCGCGCCACGGCGTGTCGTGGAAATGAATCAGACCAGCCGGCTGGCCCGCCTTGACCTCATCGCCCAATTCCGCCAGCGGCTCGAACACGCCGCCGTCTGGGGCATAGGCGTAGTAATCGGGTCCGCCGACCTCGAGCAGCCGCGTCGGCGAGGCCGCCGTCACCGGGCCGCTATAGGCGCCGAGATGCGCCAGCACGCGCCGAATGCCTCCTTCGGCGATCTTCAGCGCCGACGGCGTCACCTGGCCGCCGCCGCCGAGCTCGGTGCCCATGCTGAGCGCGTTCTGGCGGCGCGCCGCCGCGCTTAGCGTGCGGTCCGCCCCCTGCAGCGCCAGGCCGAGATAGGCGATCGGCGCGGCGAAGGCGCGCATCAGGCCGATCAGCTTCTCGGTGCGCGCCGCGTCGCCGTCGCGCTGGCCGAGCGTGCTCGGGATGTAGACCAGCGAGCTGCCGCCGGAATGCAGGTCGAAGGCGTAGTCGCAATGCGGCAGCAATTCGTGCTCGATGAAATAGGCGATCTGCTTGGTCACATCGCCGTCGGGATCGCCGGGGAAGCTGCGATTGAGATTGCCGTCGTCGATCGGCGAGGTGCGCGTGCCGGCCATCGCCGCCGGAAAATTCGCCGACGGCAGGATGATGATGCGGCCGCGTATCTGCGCCGGATCGATTTCCCGGATGAAGCGGCCGAGCGCCACCTGCCCCTCCCACTCGTCGCCGTGGTTGCCGGCGTTCAGCAGCACGCGCGGCCCCTCGCCGTTCTTGATGCAGGCGACCGGGATCGGGATCCAGCCATAGGCGGATCGATGCACGGAATGCGGCAGGCGGATGAAACCGGTCTGCTTGCCGTCGCGGTTGAGATCGATCTCCAGATGCAGACGGCTGCGCTTCGGCTGGTCCATGTCACTCCCTCGACGTCGATAATGCCACTGGTTTCAAATCGGCTCGTTCCACAGCCGCTCGTCCAACAGCGCCTCGGTCACGGCGATGGCGATCGCCTCGAGCAGGCGCTTGCCCTTCTCCGCGCTCGCCGTGGCGGCGTCGCCGATCATGCCGTTGGGCGAGCGGCTCGCCAATTGGCGCCAGCGATAGACGCCGGGATTGACCCCTGGGATCGCCGACAATCCGGTTACATAGGGCCCGTGCATCTGCGATAGGATCTCGGAATCGACCAATTCCGGCGACATGGCCATGATCATCGATGTCTCGGCCTCGCAGGCGTGCAGCAGCGCCGTCTGGCGGTCGAGCAGCTTCTTGATCGGCTCGGCGGCGATGTCCCAATAGGTGCCGGTGGCCAGCGGCAGGCGATGTTTAACCGTCAGCTCGGTGACGATGGTGCGCAGCGCCTCGGTGTTGCCGCCATGGCCGTTGAGCACGAAGATGCGCTTGAAACCGTGGCGGATCGCCGATTCGACGACGCAGCCGACCAGCGAGGCCATCGTCGCGTAGTCGAGCGTGATGGTGCCGGACAGCGACATGTGATGCTCCGACATACCGAACGGCATGACAGGCGTGACCACCACCGGGTGGCGCGGTTGCATCAACCGCGCGGCGCGCTGCGCCACTTCCTGCGCGCAGCGCCAGTCGACCATGCTCGGCAGATGCGGCCCGTGCTGCTCGGTAGCACCGATCGGCGCGATAACGATCGCCGATTGCCGCACTAGCGTGGCAATCTCCGATGCCTTGAGCCGCGACCATTCGACTTCCATGTTCGTCCCCCTCGACCGATGTGCGCGCCGCGACTATTGCGGCATCCGAATAAATCGGCCCGGACTCACATTCCTCGTCATGGCCGGATCGCTGCGTTCTGCGTAGGGGCCGGTTTCCAACCGGCCCTCGTTCTCGCCGATGGATATGGGCGGGTCAGAGACCCGCCCCTACGCAGAATGCTTTTGCGCTTCGTGGTTGTCACGGCCCGGGCATGACGGAGAAAAATAGTCTGGCGATTCATCTTGGCGAGAATCGCTCTACAGCGTCGGCATCTCCGCCATGCGCGCGGCCAGCCATTTCTGGTGCAGCTTGTCGAGCTCGCCGTTCATCTTGCTGAAGAAGATGAAGCTGTCGAGCCAGCGCGCCAGGCTATGCTCGCCCATGCGCACACCCATATGCGCCGGGCTACGGCGGATGACGAATTTCAGGTCAAATTCTTTGTTCGGCGCGCGTTTCATCAGGTCGGGAATGATCAGGCTGTTTGTGGCGATCATGTCGGCCTGGCCGGTGATGTAGGCCTGCGCGGCGGTGGCGTCGTCCTCCGTGCGCATGATGCTGGCCTTGGGATTCATCTCGGAGAGACCCAAATCCTGGGTGGTGCCCTTGGCGGCCACCACCTTCAGCGAGCCGATCTGATCGGCCGATTTCACGTTCTGGCTCTTTGCCCCGTAGACGGCGAGCGACGTGTCGGCATAGGCCGCGGTGAACATGATCTGCTTGGCGCGCTCGGGGGTCAGGCCCATCACCGAGATGACGATGTCGACCTTGTCGGTCAGCAGGAAGGGGATGCGGTTGGCGCCGGTAAGCTGCACCAGCTCGACCTTCACGCCGAGGCCCTTGGCGACCATGTTGGCGAGGTCGATGTCGAACCCCTCGGCCTGGCGCTGCGCGTTGACCGAGCCGAAGGGCGGCACGTCCAGCGGCACGCCGATGCGCACGGTGCCGGCCTTGAGGATATCCTCGAACTTGTCGGCCTTGGCCGGCGCGCCGGCGATCAGCAGAGCCGCGACGGCGGCAGCAGTAAGTAGCAAGCGTTTCATGATGAGCACTCCCCTCGTTGTGAAACCTCGTTCAATGCAGCACCGAGCCCAAGAAGCTCTCAAGCTCGGGCGTGCGCGGCCGGCCCAGCGTTTCGCGCCCGGGGCCCTCCTCCCACACCTTGCCCTGATGCATGAACACGACGCGGCTGGCGACGTTGCGGGCAAAGCCCATCTCGTGCGTTACCAGCATCATGGTCATGCCCTGGCGGGCCAGCGATTCCAGCACCTTCAGCACCTCGCCGATCAGCTCGGGATCGAGCGCCGAGGTGATCTCGTCGAACAGCATCAGCTTGGGATGCATGGCGAGCGAGCGCGCGATCGCAACGCGCTGCTGCTGCCCGCCCGAAAGCTGGTCGGGATAGGCGTCGATCTTCTCGCCGAGCCCGACCCGCGCCAGCACTTCCTCGGCGAGGCGCCGTGCCTCGACAGGCGGCATCTTCTTCACCACAGTCGGCGCCAACATGATGTTGCGCGCGACCGACAGATGCGGGAACAGATTGTAGCTCTGGAAGACGATGCCGACCTGCTGGCGCAGCTTGCGCAGATCGGTCGCCGGGTCGTTCACGACGGTGTCGCCGACCACGATGCGCCCCGCCTGGATCGGCTCCAAGCCGTTGATGCAGCGCAGCATGGTGCTCTTGCCCGAACCCGAGCGGCCGATGACGGCGACGATGTCACCGGGCTCGACCGACAGCGACACCTGGTCGAGCACGGTCAGCGCGCCGAAGCGCTTGGTCACTTGTTCCAGCTTAATGAGCGACATTCAGTTTCCGTTCGAGACGGCGGCTCAACTGCGACAGCGGAAAGCAGATACAGAAATACAGTATCGCGACGATGCCATATACAGTGAACGGCCGGAACGTCGCACCGGTGGTGATCTGCCCTTCGCGCGTCAGCTCGACGAAGCCGATCACCGAGGCGAGCGAGGTATTCTTCACCAGTTGCACCAGAAAGCCGACCGTCGGCGGAATGGCGATGCGGAACGCCTGCGGCACGATCACGTAACGAAGCTGCTGGCCGAAGCCCAGTCCGAGCGCCGCCGAGGCCTCCCACTGTGTGCGCGGCACGGCCTCGACGCAGCCGCGCCAGATCTCGGCGAGGAACGCCGAGGCGTAGAGCGAGAAGGCGGCTCCCGCCGCCACCCACGGCGACACGCGGTAGCCGAAGATGGCGAAGCCGAAGAAGAATACGAAAAGCTGGGCCAAGAGCGGCGTGCCCTGGATCGCCTGGATCCAGCCGATTGCCAGCCAATTGATCGGCCGCGCCGGGACGACTCGCATCAGCATGACCAGCAGACCGCTCAGTCCGCCGCCCACGAAGGCGAGCGCGGTCAGCGCCAGCGTCCAGCGCGCCGCCGCGATCAGGTACAAGACGTCCAGCGCATTCGGCTCGCGGATCATCGGCGGAACACCGCACGGTGGATGAGCGCGAAGATCAGCCGGAACGTCAGCGCCATCGCCAAGTACATGCCAGCGGTGACGATATAGACCTCGAAATCGCGAAAGGTGCGCGACTGCAGGATGCTGGCCATGTGGAAGAGCTCGGTCGCCGAAATCTGCGAGACGATCGAGGTCGCCAGCATCAACAGAATGAACTGGCTGGCCAGCGCCGGGTAGATCACCTTCAGCGCCGGGAACAGCACGACGTAGCGGAACACCTGCAGCCGCGACAGGCCCAGCGCCAGCCCCGCCTCCACCTGGCTTTTGTGAATCGCCTGGATGCCGGCGCGAATGATTTCGATGGCATAGGCACCGAGATTGACCGACAACGCCACCACCGCGGCGGTACCGGCATCAAGCCGCAGGCCCGCGCTGGGGAGGCCGAAAAACACGATGAAAAGTTGAATCAGCAGCGGCGTATTGCGGATCGCCTCGACATAGGCGGCGGTCAAGAGTCGCAGCGGATGCACGCCCCAGCTCCGCGCTAGCGCGCCGGCGATACCGATGACGAGCCCGATCGCCATGGTGACGACGGACAGCAGCAGGGTCAGCAGCGCGCCGTCGACCAAGGTATCGAACTGAGCGAAGACGTCGCGGAAATTGAATTGATAGATCATGAGACCGCGCCGCCGCGGCCGTCCGCCGTGCCCCCAAGCATCAACCGGCTACCTTGATTCTGTGCCCGAAACCCCGTCTTATCAATCAGCCTATCGCCTGCACGCGGCAATGGCCAGTCCCGCGATGGAAGCCGCGGCGATATTCGGAATGCCAATTGGAGCATAGCGATGAAATGGCGCAAATCGCCGCCGGAACTGATCGAGTTGTTCAACGCGGTGATGCCGGGACCGCCGGCGCAGGGCCGCAAGATGTTCGGCTATCCTGCCGCTTTCGCCAACGGCAATCTGTTCATGGGGCTGCACCAGGAGGACATGTTGCTGCGCCTGCCCGAAGCGGCGCGCGAGGAATTGCTTCGGATGCCGGGCGCGCGGATTTTCGAGCCAATGGCCGGCCGGAAAATGCGCGAATACGTCTGCGTGCCGGCGGCGCTGCTCGTCGACCGCAAGAAGCTCGGCGCCTGGGTGGCCAAGGCGTTCGATTACGGCAAATCGATCAAGCCGAAACCAGTGAAGGCCAAGCGCGCCAAGAAGTCGGCTTAGGGCCGGCCGGGCTGCGTGTCGCTGTAGGGCGGACGACGCAGTCGGCCGCCGCGTCACACGCCCAGCGCCTTGCGATAGGTGTCGAGCAGATCGTCCAATTCCTGGCGGTCGGCCTTATCCATTTTCCTGAGCTTGATGAGCTGGCGCAGGATCTTCGTGTCGAAACCGCTGCCCTTGGCTTCCGAATAGACCTCGCGGATATCGGCGCCGAGCTCGGCGCGCTCCCCCTCGAGGCGCTCGATGCGCTCGACCACGGATTTGAGTTTCGCCACATGGACGCCGCCGACCGTGCCGTCCGCCATCTTCCCGCCTCCCGCATTAGCCCGCCAACGGACCGCGTTCTATAGCGGCGCGGCGGCGGCCGGGGCAAGCAAAGACCGCCGTGGGCTGTGGATTGGGTGAATTGCGGGCGAGAATTCGCCGTTGGGGTCTGTCCGCGCGTACAAAATCGTAGGGGCGGGTTTCAAACCCGCGCCTACATTCCAACCTCGCGCGCGCCCCGTGGGCGGCGGCCAGAGCCGCACAATCAATGCTGGTGCGGGCCGCCCTGGGCCTTGAGCTTGCCGACCTGCTCGGCCGTCGCTTCCTTTTGGTGCTTTTTCTTCCACTCCTCGTAGGGCATGCCGTAGACGATCTGGCGCGCCTCGGGGTCGGTCAGCTTCACGCCCTTGGTCTGTGCCTCGGCCAGGTACCATTTCGACAGGCAGTTGCGGCAGAATCCGGCGAGGTTCATCAGGTCGAGATTTTGCACGTCGGCGCGCTGGCGCAGATGCTCGACCAGGCGGCGGAAGGTCGCGGCTTCGAGCTCGGTGCGCGTCTTGTCGTCCATGGGCAACTCCCTCTCTAAGGGCCGCCCGATTATATAGGCAGGGTGGCCTGGCGATCCAATACACGGCGCGGAAGCTGTCCCGCTACACCCCTACCGCCGTCTCGGCGATCAGCCAGTCGATCACCGCGCGCAGGGCCTCCTCGCGCGTGGCGCCGCGCTCGATCGCCTCGTTGTAGATCGTCACCTGGCGGTGCGCCGAGGTGCCGCGCTTCAGGATGTTGCGCGCGGCGGTGACTTCGGCGCGGCAGCCGAAGCGCTCGGATTCGGGCGCAGTGAGCTCGATCAGCTCTTCCAGCAGCTTGGCATAGGGCACGACCTCGCCCTTGCCGAAATCGACCAGGCCCTGGTCGTAGCCGTAGCGCTGCGCCCGCCAGCGGTTTTCGTTCACCAGCATGCGCGGATAGATGCGCCAGCGCTGATTGCTGCGCTTGAGGCGCCACAGCATGCCCAGGATGCACTGGAACAGCGCGGCGATGCTGATGCTGTCGTCGAGCCGCGTCGGAATGTCGGTGAGCCGCATTTCCAGCGTCGGAAATCGCGCCGAGGGCCGGATGTCCCACCACAGCTTGGTCGCATCCTCGATCAGCCCGGCGGCGATCAGGCGGTTGAGCTGGCGCTGATACTCGCCATAGCTCTCGAAATGGTCGGGCAGGCCGGTGCGCGGCAGCTCGTTGAACACCGCGACGCGATAGGATTTGAGCCCGGTGTCCTCGCCACGCCAGAACGGAGACGAGGTCGAGAGGGCGAGCAGATGCGGCAGGAAATAGCCGGCCTGATTCAGGAGGTCGATGCGCAGCTCGTCGTCATCGATGCCGACATGCACGTGCAGGCCACAGATCAGCAGCCGCCGGCCGACGCCTTGCAGGTCGCGCTCGAGCACGAGATAGCGCTGGCGTCCCGTCGGCTGTTGCCCGCCCCATTCGGCGAAGGGATGGGTAGCCGCAGCGACGATGGCAAGGCCGTGCGCCGCCGCCACCTCGCTCACCGTGCGCCGCAGCCGCGCGAGATCGGCGCGCGCCTGGCCGACATTGTGGTGGACGCGCGTCTGCACCTCGATCTGCGAGCGCAGGAATTCCGGGCTCACTTGGCCTTCGAGACGCTTCTCGCACTCCGCCAGCATGCTGGATGGCGGATCGCGCGTGAGCTCGCGCGTCTTCCGGTCGACCAGCAGATACTCCTCCTCGAGGCCGACGGTGAAGGACGGATCGGGCATCGGACTGGTCAGTAGACCTTGACGCGATGCAGGGCGGGGTCGGCGAGCAGCGGCGCCAGCGCACGGTGCAGCGCATCGGCCCAGCGTGCGGCGCCCTGATGGGTGTCGATGAGATCCTGCCGCACCTCGAGCAGGACATGCGGCAAGCCGCCGCGCTCGGCGTGCTCGGCCACGGTGTGGCCATGGCCATCGCGTGCCGAATAGGGCTGGTTGTCGCCGACGGCAATGTCGCCCATTGCGCCCAGACGCTCGATCAGCGGCACGGCGAGTCGCGGATCGCGGTTCCAGAGGACGCCGATATGCCACGGCCGCTCGAAACCCTTGAAGACCGGCGTGCAACTATGGATCGACACGATCGCCGGCACGACCTGCCGCGCAGCAAAGCCGCCGATGACCTCCGCCACCGTCTGATGGTAGGGATCAAACAAGGCCGCGGCCCGCGCGCGGGCCTCATCCGCCGTGATGACGCGATTTGCCGGCACCGCCGTGCCGTCGCTCATCGCGGGAATCGAGGTGGGATCGCCGAGCCGGCGATTGAGATCGATGACCAGACGCGAATAGCCCGACAGCACCAGCGGCGCGTCGAGCGCCGTCGCCAGCTGCCGCGCCACGTCGGCCGCGCCGATGTCCCAGGCGATATGACGGCCGAACGCCGCCGGCGGCAGGCCGAGCTGCCCCAGCATCCGCGGCACGCGCGGGCTGGCATGATCGCAGACCAGCAGGACACCGGCGCGCCCAGCGCCGTTGAACAGCTCGACCGGCGGCGGCTCGTCGGGGGCGAGCAGCGGCGCGCGATGCGGGACGGCGGAGACGGCGGGCATGGCGCGCGACTATAGCGCAATTCGCGCGGTCGGCTAGATGAGCTGTGCGCCGTGCAGGGGTGCCATGCCGGAAGTTCCCTGGAGCGCTCGCCGACGATTGGCTATAAGCGCGCGATGCTGGAGAATGCTCTCGTGTCACAAAACGCGGGCCGCTCGTCGTGACTGTGCCGCAGGCGAAGGGCGGGACGCTCGCCTGGGTCGCCTGGAGCCTCGGCGCGGCGGCGTATTGCTACGGCTTCTTCCTGCGCGTCAGCCCGTCGGTCATGGTCGCCGATTTGATGCGCGACCTCGCCGTCGGCGCGGCGCAGCTCGGCCATCTGTCGGCCATCTACTACTACGCCTATGGCGGGCTGCAGCTCGCCGTCGGCGCCCTGCTCGACCGCTTCGGCGCGCGCTGGCCGCTGGCGCTCACCTGCGCGCTTGCCGCCGTCGGCGCGGCAATTTTCGCCGCCGCGGCCGATATCCACGTCGCCTATCTCGGCCGGCTGCTCATCGGCGTCGGCGCCGCCTTCAGCTTTCTCGGCGCGCTCAAGCTTGCCGCCGACTGGTTCGCGCCACGGCGCTTCGCCATGCTTGCCGGCTGCACGTTGTTTCTCGGCCTGATCGGCGGCGTCGGCGGCCAGGCGCCGCTGGCGGCGCTGGTCGAGACGCAGGGCTGGCGCGCGACCATGGTCGTCACGGCTGTAGTCGGCATCGCCCTGGCAGTCGCCATTGCCGCGATCGTGCGCGACCGAATGCTAGCGCCGGGCGGACATGGCGGCGGCCGCTCCGGCGTCATCGTCAGCCTGCGATTCGTTTTTGCGACGCCGCAGAGCTGGGTGGCGACGGTCTATTGCGCCGCCGTCGGCGGCTCGATGCTCGCCTTCGCCGGGTTGTGGGGCGTGCCGTACCTGATGACCGCCTACGGTCTCGACCGCCCCGCCGCCGCCGCGACGACCACGGCGATGCTGATCGGCTGGGGCCTCGGCGCGCCGCTTTTCGGCTGGATCTCCGACCGCCTGCGGCGGCGGCGCACACCGCTCGTCGTCTGCTCCGCGCTCGCCTTGGCGAGCCTCGGCGCGGCGCTCTACGTGCCGGGGCTGCCGCTCTGGCTCGTCCAGGCGCTGCTGTTCGTCGAGGGGCTGGCCTCCGGCACAATGACGTTGAGTTTCGCCTATGCGCGCGAGCACAATCCGCCGGAGCTCGGCAGCACGGTGTCCGGCCTCATCAACATGGTGAGCATCGTCGGCGTCGCCGTGCTGCAGCAGGGGATCGGCGTCGTGCTTGATCTGTATTGGGCCGGCGAGATGCTTGCCGGTGCCCGCATCTATCCGTCATCGGCCTATGCCGTCGCCTTTCTGCTGGTGATGGCGTGGCTGCTGGCCGGGCTGATCGCCGCGCTGTTCGGCCGCGAGACGTATTGCCGCAACCTCCATACGGCCGTCGCGGCATGATCGGCGATCCGCGCCAATTCCTGCTCGGCCTGTTCCGGACGGCGATCGCCCGCGCCGACCCGGCGGAATGTCTCAAGCCCCATCTGCCGCCGCGGCCGCGCGGCCGCCTGATCGTCGTCGGCGCCGGCAAGGCGGCGGCGGCGATGGCGCATGCGGTCGAGGATCATTACGGCGACGGCATCGAGGGCGTGGTCGTCACCCGCTACGGCCACGGCCTGCCGAGCCGCCGCATCCGCATCGTCGAGGCCGCGCATCCGGTGCCCGATGCGGCGGGCCGCGCGGCGGCCGAGCAGATCCTGGCGACGGTCGCCGGCCGCGGCGCCGACGATCTGATCCTCTGCCTGATCTCCGGCGGCGGCTCGGCGCTGTTGACGCTGCCCGCGCCCGGCATCGAATTCGACGACATGCGCGCCCTCACCAGCGCACTGCTCAAATCCGGCGCGACGATCACGGAGTTCAACTGCGTGCGCAAGCATCTGTCGCGCATCGCCGGCGGCCGGCTGGCGGCGGCAGCGGCGCCGG
>JACQDQ010000494.1 GCA_016201015.1 Pseudomonadota bacterium
GATGAAAGCAAAACAGACCCTCGACGCGGTCAACGACGTGCCGTTTCTCAACGCAACTCCCCTCTCCATCAGCCTCGTGCTGAAAACCGCCATCGCCACCAAGACCGAGGTGATGGACGCCTCGGGCCAGCGCCATCGCGGCGTGCTGACCGCCGCCGACATGGCGGGCTGGCAGGCGAGCTATGAGGCGCCGGTCACCTACGATTATCGCGGCCTCACCGTGTGCAAGGCGGGCCCGTGGAGCCAATCGCCGGTGATGCTGCAAGTCCTCGCCCTGCTCAAGGGCTTCGACATCCGTGCCATGGACACGGTCGGCGCCGACTTCGTGCATACGCTGGTCGAGGCGAAGAAGCTCGCCTATGCCGACCGCGATGCGTGGTACGGCGACCCCAATTTCGTCACCGTGCCGATGAAGACGTTGCTGAGCGATGCCTATAACGATGCGCGCCGCAAGCTGATCGGCGCCGTCGCCTCGCGCGAGCTGCGTCCGGGCTCGCCGGACGGCCTCGCGCCGCGTTTGCCGACCCTGCCGACCGGCATCGCCATCGCCGCCGCGGGAATCGGCGAGCCGACTAAAGTCGAGCGCGAGATGGCGGATATCGCGCGCCACGAGGGCGGCTTCGGCGCCGCCGGCGTTGCCCGCTCGCGCGCCGCGCGCGGTCCGGCCGAGGGCGACACCTGCCATCTCGACGTCATCGACCGCCACGGCAACATGGTGGCGGTGACGCCGTCGGGCGGCTGGCTGCATTCCTCGCCGGTGCTTCCGGGTTACGGCTTCCAGCTCGGCACGCGGGCGCAGATGTTCTGGCTGGAGGAAGGCCTGCCGTCGAGCCTGGCGCCGGGGCGGCGGCCGCGCACCACCTTGACGCCGACCATGGCGCTCAAGGACGGCAAGCCGCATCTCGCCTTCGGCTCGCCCGGCGGCGACAATCAGGACCAGTGGATCGTCCAGTTCTTCCTGCGCCATGTCGAGCACGGCCTCAACCTGCAGCAGGCGATCGACGCGCCGCAGATGCAGTGCGACCACTGGCCGAACTCGTTCTATCCGCGCCAGGCCAATCCGGCCAAGATCATCCTCGAAAGCCGCTTTCCGGCGGCGACGGTGGCGGAATTGAAAAAACGCGGCCACGACACACATCTCACCGGCGACTGGGCGCTGGGGCGCAACTGCGCCGCCTCGAAGACCGGGCGCGAGCTGCGCGCGGCGGCGACGCCGCGGCTGCAACAGGCCTACGCCGTCGGGCGGTAGACGCACGGCACTTGACCCGCCGGCAGACTGCGCTTTAATAGGCAATTGTTCCGAGGGGAGCCCCGCAAGGGGGCTGAGAGACCGCCGGGCCACAGGGCCGTCGCGGTGACCCTTCGAACCTGATCCGGATCATTCCGGCGTAGGGAGAGGAACGATGTCGCCCATTCTCGCCACGTTTATTCGACTCGCCGTCGTTGCCGCGCTCGCACTCGTCGCGACTTCGGCCACGGCTCAAGACAAGACGCGCCTAGTCGTCTACTCGACCTTGGTCCCCGAGTTCATCGACGATTTCAAGAAGGGCTTCGAGGCCGACCATCCCGACATCGAGATCGTCTGGCAGCGCGATTCGACCGGCACGCTGACCGCCAAGCTGCTCGCCGAGAAGGACAACCCGCGCGGCGATTTCATCTGGGGCCTCGCCATCACCAGCATGATGCTGCTGGACAAGGAGGGCATGCTGCTGCCCTACGCGCCCGCCAATCTTGCCGCGATCAAGCCGCTGTTCCGCGACGCCGCCGCGCCGCCGCGCTGGGTCGGCATGGAGGCGTGGGCGGCGGCGATCTGCTTCAACACGCGCGAGGCGGCGAAGCTCAATCTGCCGCGCCCGCAATCCTGGCACGACCTGCTCGATCCGGCGTTCAAGGGACGCATCATCGCGCCCCATCCCGCCTCCTCCGGCACCGGCTTCTTTCACGTCACCGCCTGGCTGCAAATCTTCGGCGAGACGGAAGGCTGGAAATTCATGGACCGGCTGCACGACAACGTGGCGCTTTACAGTCATTCGGGCAGCCAGCCCTGCCGCCTGGCGGCGCAGGGCGAATATCCGCTGGCGATCGGCTACGACCTGGTCGGCGCGGCGCAAAAGGCCGCCGGCGCGCCGCTCGACGTGCTGGTCATGCGCGAGGGCGGCGGCTGGGAAGTGGACGCGGCCGGCATCGTCCGCGGCACGCAGCATCCCGACGCCGCCAGGAAACTCGCCGACTGGGCGGCGAGCCGCAAGGCCAACGAGCTGTATGGCCGCTACGCCACGCTGGTCGCGGCCATCGGCGTGACGCCGTCGATGCCCGGCTACCCCGACGGCGTCGAGGAGTCGCTGATCAAGAACGATTTTGCCTGGGCCGCCGCCAACCGCGACCGCATCCTCGCCGAGTGGCAGCGGCGCTACGAGGCCAAGGCGGCGCCGAAATAGTCGGCCGCCTTGACCCAAGCCCCGTTTTCGCCGGGAATAGCCGGCCGCGCGGGGGCGTTATAGGCTTGATTTGCCAGCGACCGATTCGCTAGCGGCAACGAAGGAGTGTGCCCATGGATCCGATCTCCATCATCGCCCTGACGCTCGGCGTCGGCTGGGCCGCCGGCAACAATCTCTACGCCGCCGGTCTGACGCTGGGGCTGATGCATGCCTTCGGCGCGATGTCGCTGCCCCCGGAC
>JACQDQ010000050.1 GCA_016201015.1 Pseudomonadota bacterium
ATCGAACCCGGCCGGCGCGACGCGTGCGCCGACGGTTTGGCGCGCGGCGGACAGCAGCTTCTCCACCGCGCCGAGCGCGGCCGCGCACAGCGCTCGCAGGTCGGGGAGGAGCAGGTCGGAACCGGATTGCGCGGGCCGCCCGTTATTGCTCATGTCTGCATGTTCGGGGGCCGCATGGCGCGCGTCAATGGCGCTTGTTCAACGCTCTTGGCGTGGGCACAGTTGTATTGCGTAAACGTTGTAGGGGCGGGTTTGACCCTTCGACTCGCAGACCTCCTCCTGAGGAGCCGCATCGCGAGTAAGCGATGCGGCGTCTCGAAGGCTGGTGACGCCGAAGGCGTCGCCAGGTCTGCGGCTCAGGCTGGCGACGCCAACGGCGTCGGCAGGCCCGCCCCTACGGTCGAAATGAAGGCGCAATCGCATGTTCCTGCGCGAAATCGACCAGTTGCTCCGCCGCCACGACCCGCATTGGCGGAGGGCGCTCGGCGTCGTCTTCGCGCTCGATGCCCTCCACTGCCTAGGCGTCGTGCTGCGCCCGCTGCCGATCAGGGCGCTGGTCGAACCACCTTCGCCCGCATCCTGGTTCGGACAGATCGAAGCGGCGGCGGCCGGATTCGTGAATCGAGCCTGGCTCTACGTCGCGATGATCATCGCCATCGAGTGCGCAAGCCTGGCGCTGCGTCTCGCCGCCGAGTTCCGCACGGCACGCGTTACCGAGCGCATCATCCGCTCGATCCGCGGCGCCATCGCCCGCAACCTCCTCGCCGGCCCGTGGGCAATGGTGAGCGCCGGCGACGCAGGGTCCGTGATTGCCGCCGCGTCCGGCGACGTCGAATGCGTGCAGCGCTTGCTGCGCGAGGCATTGGTGGCGACTGCCGTCGCGGCGCTGCAGCTCGGCCTGATGCTGGTGATAATCCTCTTTGTCGAGGTGTGGCTGTTCTGGATTCTCGTCGTCGAGATCGCCGTGCTGGCCGCGGCGATCGCGCTCTACGCCCACGGACGCAAGTTGCGCTACCTGGCCAAGATGGCGCTCGACGAGCGCTATCTCGGTTTGCTCGCCACCTTGCAGCAGAAAAATCTCGACATCCGCTTCAGCGGCCTGCGCGCCGTGTTCCTGGTGCGGATCATGGCGCTGGTGCGCAAGCTTTTCGATGCCAATCTGACGCTGTGGCGCCGCCACGGCGCGTATCACGGCCTGATCGAGTTCACCATCGGAGTCTCCTCGGCGATCTGCTTGGTGCTGCTGTTCGTCGCCGCGGGCGGCGAGACGCCACCGGTTGGCAAGTTCCTGGTCTTCGTCTACTACACGGTGCTGATCTTCCCCAATCTGTCGCAGATCGGCGAGGCATGGCCGATGTTCAACGATGCGCGCGCTGCGCTCGCCCGCATCTCGGCCAAGGCCGGCGCCGCACCGCCGCCCAAGGCCGCGCATTCGCCCGCCAGCTTCGGCGCCATCGAATTCACGGGCGTGACCTTCCGCGGCGCGCACGGCGAGACCATTCTCGACGACATCTCGTTCCGCCTGGCGCCGGGCGAGCGGCTCGGCATATTCGGCGACAGCGGTGCCGGCAAGACCTCGATCCTCATGCTGCTGCTCGGCTTGGCGGAGCCGCAGGCGGGCCGCATCACGGTCGGCGGGCGCGACGCGCGCAGGCTCTCGCTCGCCGAGCGCAAGCGCTTCTTCTTCTTCGCCCGCGCCCAGCCGGCGTTTCTGCCCGGGAAGGTGCGCGACAACATCGCGCTGCACCAGTCGCCGGACGAAGCGCGGCTCGCCGCGGTGCTGCGTGTGGCGCGGCTCGAACGGCGCCTCAAGGCCGAGCGGCTGGGGCCGGACGCGAGCGTGGGCGACAAGGGCCAGCCCTTCTCCGGCGGCGAGCAGCAGCGCATCGCCATCGCCCGCGCCTTCCTCGCCGATCAGCCCTGTATCATCCTCGACGAAGCTCTCAACTCTCTCGACGAGGCGAACGAGCTGGGGATCCTCAAGGAACTGATCGGCGCGCTGGCCGGCAAGACGCTGATCGTCATCTCGCACCGCCGCAGCGCGGCTGCCTTCTTCCCGCTGCGGCTTGAAATCGGCCCGCCCGGCCGCGTGCGCGTAGTCACGGCGGCGCCGGCCGGGGAAACGATTTTCTAGCGGAGCTTAAACTATGGAAGTATTTTGGCAGGTGGGGTGTAATCTTCACTATGGCTAAGTCTTGGCAGTTCAAGACACGGGTGGTCCGGCAGGCCTTCGAATACTGGGCCGGCAAGACCACGGGGGATCGATTGCCAAGCCGTGCCGACATCAGACCGGAGGAAATCCCGGCGCTGCTGCCATACGTCTATCTCGTCGACGTCATTTACGGCCCGTTGTCCTTTCGCTTCCGCCTGGTGGGTACGGCGATTCGCGACTGGGCGGGGCGCGAGTATACCGGCGTGCGGATCAACGAGCAGGAATATGGCCCGCAGTGGAAGCGCATCTTCGATCACTATCAGGAGGTGGTGACAACCCGCGCGCCGATCTATTCCGAATATCACGCGCCGTGGGCGCATCGGGAATTCCTCTACTACGAGCGTGTCGTCGCGCCACTGTCGGGCGACGGCAAGATCGTCGACACGCTGTTCGGCGCCTTGCATACCGTGCCGCGGAAACGCGACGGCGCGGACCGTCCCGCCTCCGATACGCTACCGGCGGATTCGGTGCTTTGACTTCCTGCCACTCCCTGCTCTGCCAACCGGCACCATTCGACCCTGACTGATCCGTGCCGCGCGGCTGAGGCTCGAGATACGCCATCCCGGCCGCGTGCATATCTTCGACGCGGCGAAGAGCACGGTCGGCATGTGCTTACTCCCGGCGAATGCCCGAAAAGTTTTCTAACCTGTTTGGAGCATGAAATTATTTACAAACTCTGAGAAATCTATCCCGTCTGACATATACATTGCCCAATCGTTAATCATGAATAAACCTTTCTTCGAGTAATCAGACAGGCGCTGGGACCGCCAATCGGCCACAGCCAAGGATCTGCGGATCCACCGGCCGGTTGAAATCGCGCTCGGCACCGAATGGGTTTCACCGTCACCTCTGGAGAAAGAAGGAACGATTTTGCAATGAGCCAGGCCAGCAATCAGGTCGACCGCGACGTACGTCTCCGCTTCATGCAAATCAGCGACGAAACCGGGGCGCTGTTGAAAGCGTTCTGGCCGCTGGTCGAACAGGCGCTGCCGGATGTCCTCGAAGGCTTCTACAAGCATGTGACCAACGAGCCGCAGCTGGCTAGGCTGCTTGGCAACCAGATATCGCGCCTGAAACAGGCCCAGGGCACGCACTGGGCGCGCCTGTTCTCCGGCCGCTTCGATGAAGCTTACATCCAGGGCGTGCGCACGATCGGGCTCGTTCACAACAAGATCGGTCTCGAGCCGCGCTGGTATATCGGCGGCTACAATTTCGTCCTCAACCGCCTCGTCGCGCTCGCGATCAAGTCCAACCGGTGGAACGCCGGCAAGCTCACGGCACTGATCACGGCCGTCAACACGGCGGTGATGCTGGATATGGATTTCGCCATCTCGGTCTACCAGGAGGCGATGCTCGCCGAGCGTCAGCAGCGCCAGAATAACACCGATGCGGCGGTAAAGGACTTCGATGCGCAGATGAAGAGCGCGCTCGAGACGGTGAAGAAGGCGGCTTCCTCAATGCAATCCACGGCGCAGGTCCTGACGACCAACGCGGAGGATGCCACGCGGCAGTCGACTGCGGTGGCGG
>JACQDQ010000487.1 GCA_016201015.1 Pseudomonadota bacterium
GTCGTGGCCGGGCTGCTCGCCATGAACTTCACGATCGGACGCTCGTGACCTTTAGTAGTCGCCGGTCTCGCCCGGAGCATTGGTGCGTATCTGGAAATTCTCCGCCTCGCCGATTTCGCGGAAATGGCCGAGCGCCCAGCGCACCGACGGGAAGGCGAGATCATCCCACGGCAATTCGTCCCAGCCGAATAAACTCACCTCTTGGCTTTCGGGGCCCGGCGAAATATCCGGCTGGAGCAGCCTGGCGCGGTAGATAAGCTGCACCTGGCTGAGCCGCGGAATGTTGTAGACCGCGAGCAAGGTGTCGATCTCGATGCGGGCGCGAGCTTCCTCCCAGGCCTCGCGGATGGCGCCGGCGGTGGAGGTCTCGTTGAGCTCGAGGTAGCCGGCGGGAAGGGTCCAGAACCCCTTGCGCGGCGGGATATTGCGGCGGCACAGCAGAACGCGGCCCTGCCAGCGCGTCACCGAACCGACGACGACCTTCGGGTTTTCGTACTGAACGAAGCCGCAATCGGGACAGACGAGGCGCGACTGCGTATCGCCCTCGGGCACCGCGCGAACTGAGGGACCGGCCGGCTTAGCCATGACCGGGCCAGTGTGATCCGGGCCCGCCACCGCAGCAAGGGCGCAGTATCAGACGCGAATGTCGATGAATGTGCCGCGCGGCCGTGGTGTTGCCGACGTGAGGCCACCAGCCGGAGGCACCGGTCCGGCCGTGGATCCGCGTTGAGCGGGTGCCGGCGCGCTCGGAGCGGTCCCGGCGGTCGCTGCAGCCGGGCGTGTCGGCGCGACGCCGTTCGGCTTGGCCGGCGCCGCGGGCGGCGACACGCCGTCGGCGAGTCGCGACAGCGCCTGGAGCAGCGAGGAGCCGGGCGGTATCTGCATTGCCGGCCCACCATAGGTGCGGTCGGCTAAGCAATCGTTAACGACTATCGACCGCGCCAAGCAACGCGCCAGACCGATCCGCCGGTGTCGTCGGCAATGAGCAGGGCACCATCGGCGGCGACCGCAAGCCCCGCCGGCCGGCCCCACACGCGTGCCGTGTCGGTTCCTCCCAGCCAGAATCCGCTGGCGAAGATCTCGTAATGCCCCACGAGTTGGCCGTCGCGGAACGGCACGCGGACGATCATGTAGCCGGTCGGCGTGCCGGAATTCCATGAACCGCGCAACGCCACGAAAGCATCGCCGCGATATTCCTGCGGAAACGACGTGCCGGTATAGAAAGCGAGGCCGATCGGCGCCGAATGCGCTTGAAACAGCAAATCGGGAACCAGCGTTCGTCGCACCAGGTCGGGCCGCCGGTCGGCAAATCCCGGTTGCGGATTAGGCCCGATATAGGCGTATGGCCAGCCATAGAATCCGTTGTCGACGACATGCGTCAGATAGTCGGGCACCAGTCCGTCGCCCAGGCCGTCGCGCTCATTGACCACGGTCCACAACTCGGACGAACCGGGACGGAAGGCGATTCCGACCGCATTGCGCAATCCGCTAGCAAAGACGCGCGGCGCTGTCCCGTCCGCGCCAAACTCGACGATGGTCGCCCGCGGCGGCCGGTCTTCATTGATGTTTCCGCTGCTGCCGATCGTGACATAAAACGCATTGCCGTCAGGACGGAAGACGATATTCCGCGTCCAATGTCCGCCCGGCGGCCCGAACGCTCCGCGCGCGGTCACCATCTGCCGGGGGCCGCGTGGGCGCGTGTCGCCCGGCTCGTAGGGAAGGCGCCACACGCCGTTCGCGTCGGCGATGTAAAACCAGCCGGGGCGGATCGCCATGCCGTGCGGCTGGTCGAAACCGGCAATGAAGGTGGCGATGGTCTCGGCGCGGCCGTCGCGATCGGCATCGCGCAACAGGGTGATGCGGCCGGAGTTGCTTTCGGCGAGAAAAACGTCGCCGTTTGCGGCGACTTCGAGCCAGCGCGGATGACTCAAATTTTCGGCGAATGCGTTGGCAACAAAGCCGGTAGGCACGCGCAACCCGGCGTCGGCCGGGCGCGAGACGCCGCGCGGTGGATTGGAGGCGCTCGGAGTCGCATAGGGTGCGGGAAGATCGGACGGCCGCACGGTAAAGCGCAGGCCGGGCGTCTGGTCTACCTGGGCGCCGGCGGGAATGATCGCCGCGCCGATGGCGACGGCGAGTCCTGCCAGGATCGTTCGCGTTGCGCCCATCGGTGCCACTTTTGGCGTATGCGAGGTAATTTTAACCGTTTTCTAAGCGTTAGGAAAGACAATGGAATGATTGTCGCATCGATGGATATTGAAGCTCAAATGGCGTCGTTGGAGGCAGGCCGAATTGGACAGCTGCTGACGCTGGCGCGCGACCGCTCGCCGGAGTCGCGGGCGCGCCTGGCGATGGAAATCAGCGGCTATCTCGCTGACGAGGTTACGGAGTCGGCGGCGCAGGAGCGCGGCATCGCGACCGAGATCCTGCGGCGCCTGATCCACGATATCGAAATCCCAATCCGGCAGACGCTGGCCGAGCGCCTGGCGCGCGGGACGAACGTGCCGCGTGACCTCATCATCGACCTCGCCAACGACGCGGTCGAAGTCGCACGTCCGATCCTGCTGGGCAGCGAGGTGCTGACCGATGAGGATCTGCTCGAAGTCATCGAACATAGGACGCTGCGCCACCGTCTGACCATCGCCATGCGGCAAAGACTGAGCGAGACGCTTTCGGCGGCACTGGTGGCGGCCGGTGAGAACGAGGTGATCCGCACGCTGCTCGAGAACAAGACGGCGCGCATCGGTCGCGAGACGTTCCAGCAGATCGTCGGACGCTCGCGTGCCGCGACCGAATTGCAGGAACCGCTGCTGCGGCGGCACGATCTCGACGCGAAGCTCGCGGTGAGGATGTACGGCTGGGTATCGGCTGCGCTTCAGCGGCACATCGCGATGAACTACGATGTCGACCATAAGCTGCTTGGCCGGGCGATTGCCGACGCGTTCAACGACATCATCGCCGACCATGGCCGAGTGGCGGCGCTCGGCGATACGACCGACAAGCTTGCTGCTGCCCTTGCCGCGGGAACATGCGCCGATCCGACGATTCTCGTCGGCTTGCTCAGGGCCGGCGAGGTGGCGCTGTTTGAGGCTGTCTTCGCCAGACTTGCCGGACTGCCGATTTCAAAGGTTCGCCGCGCCATTTATGAGCCCGGCGGCAAGGCGCTCGCCCAACTGTGCAAGACGAACGGGATAGACAAGCACGTCTTTGCGACGATGTTCCTTCTGGCACGTCAGGCCCGGCCCGACGAGCGCATGGTCGATCCGCGCGAGCTGCGCGACGTCCTCGGCTATTACGACAAGCTTGTCCTGTCCGGCCGGGCGTGAGCCGCCGCGCCGGAGCGTCCGCTCGGGAATAGCCGGCACCAGCCGGTGTTAATATCGACATAGGCCGTTCTGTCCGCCACGGCAGCGTCCAAGTGGAGCGAGTGGCATGCCGCCATGCACGAGTCCTGGCAAAGTATCAGTCGTGCGCCTCGCGCCGCCGTGTCGGGCTGGATCGTACCCGCATTTCATGGATAGACTGGCCGAGGCGAAGCAGCGGTTTGCGCTCCTCTAGCCGAGCGGTCGGGTCCGGTGCCCCGGCCGGACCGGGCGCCTCGCCAAGCGGGGGCGATGGAAAAGGACACGGGCCAGCATCCGATCGTCGCGCATATCCCGCACCTCCGGCGATATGCGCGGGCCCTGCTTGGCGATCGGGCCATGGCGGAGGATCTCGTTCAGGACTGCCTGGAGCGGGCTTGGAGCCGCTTCCATCTGTGGCGGGACGGCAGCAATCTGAGAACGTGGCTGTTCACGATCATGCATAACCTTCACGCCAATGCCGTTCGCGACGGAAGCCGTCGTCCCGGCTTGGTATCGCTCGACGACAGCGGCGCGGCCTTTCCCATTCGCGCCACGCAAGAGGATCGACTGGACCTCGCGCCAGTCGAGGACGCACTGGCGCGGCTGTCACTCGACCAGCGACAGGTCGTCCTGCTCGTCGGTATCGAGGATATGAGCTATCAGCAGGCGGCCGACGTTCTCGGCGTGCCGATCGGCACGGTGATGAGCCGGTTGCACCGCGGTCGCGAGCGGCTGCGCGATCTGCTCGCCGGCAACGGCGGGGCGATGCTGCGGAGGGTCAAGTGAGCGACCCCCGCGCCCCGATCGGCGATGACGACCTGCATGCCTACGCGGATGGCCGGCTCGATCCCGCGCGGCGGGCGGAGGTGGAAGTCTGGATCGCCCAGAGCCCCGAGGCGGGGTCCCGCGTGGCGTTCTATCGACGGCTGAACGTCGAGCTGCACCGTCGCTTCGATCCCGTACTGGCGGAACCGTTGTCGGCGAAAATGCAGGAGCCTCGGTCGTGGACCCGTTCCCGCCTTGCGCGAGCGGTCGCGGTCGCCGGACTCGTTGTTTTGGGCGCCGCCGGCGGATGGACCGCGCGCGGTCTGATGCATTTCGACGATTCGACCGGACATCCGCCGGCGCCGCTGCTGGCGGCGCAAGCGGCCATCGCTCACGCTGTGTATGCTGTCGAGGTGCGCCATCCGGTCGAGGTTGCAGTCGAGGAAGAGGCCCATCTGGTTACTTGGCTGTCGCGGCGCCTCGGCCAGACGATCAAGGCGCCGCATCTCGAGACGAGCGGCTGGCGCCTGATGGGCGGTCGGCTGCTGCCGGCGGCGGAGGGCGGCGTCGCCTGCCAGTTCATGTACGAAAATGCCGGCGGCCAGCGCATCACGCTGTTCATCAAGACGGCGGCCGAGGATCAGCCGGAGACGGCCTTTCGCTTCGCCCAGGAGCGCGATGGCGTCAGCGTCTTCTATTGGCTCGAACGCAAGATGGGCTACGCCCTGACCGGCCGGCTCGAGCGCGACGATCTGCTGCGCCTGGTGCGTATCGTCTACGAACAGTTGGAGAGCTGAGCGCGGCGGTTCAGCCCATCAGCGCAGCGACTCCCGGAAGCTCCTTGCCCTCGAGCCACTCGAGAAACGCGCCGCCGGCGGTCGAGACATAAGAGAACGCGCCCTCGACCTTGGCATGGGCCAGCGCGGCCACCGTGTCGCCGCCGCCGGCCACCGACAGCAATCCACCGCCGCGCGTCCGTCCGGCGACGGCTTTGGCCACGGCATTGGTGCCGGCGTCGAACGGCGGATACTCGAAGGCACCGAGCGGGCCGTTCCACACCACGGTGCGGCAGCCATCAAGCGAATTCACGACGTCCTCGATCGATTGTCGTCCGATGTCCAGGATCATCATGTCGGGCGGCACGCGACCGATGGGGACGGTCCGTGCCCTGTCGCCGGCGGTGAGCGCCGGGGCCACGACGGCGTCGATGGGCAGCACGATGCGTCGCTTGGCCGCCGCGGCGTCAGCGAGGATGCGGCGGGCGGTGTCGGCCATATCCCGCTCGCATAGCGAGCGGCCGACATCGATGCCGCGCGCGTGGAGGAATGTATTTGCCATGCCGCCGCCGATGACGAGGACGTCGACGCGGCCGAGCAGGTTGCCCAGGACGTCGAGCTTGGTCGACACCTTCGCCCCGCCGATGACGGCCGCCAACGGTCGCGTCGGCGCTTCGAGCGCGCGTCCAAGCGCCTCCAGCTCGGCCTGCATGAGGCGTCCGGCGGCGTGCGGGAGCAGCCGAGCGATGGACTCGGTCGAAGCATGGGCGCGATGCGCACACGAGAACGCATCGTTGACATAGATGTCGCCGAGGGCGGCGAGCTGCCGGGCGAAGGCCGGATCGTTGTCCTCTTCTGCCTTGTGGAAGCGCAAGTTTTCCAGCAGCGCGACCTCGCCCGCCTTGAGCCCGGCGATCGTTGTTTCCGCCGCCTTGCCGACACAGTCGGCGCCGAAAGCGACGTTCATGCCGCCGAGCGCGCGGCCAAGCGCCAGCGCGAGCGGGGCGAGCGACATGGTTGGGTCGGGTTTTCCTTGTGGCCGTCCGAAATGCGACAGGACAACGACCTTGGCGCCGGCACGGGCCAGCTCCTGGATCGTCGGCGCCAACCGCTCGATGCGTGTGGCGTCGGCAACCTTGCCGTCTTTCATAGGCACGTTGAGATCGGCCCGCACCAGAACCCGTTTGCCGGCGGGAGAAAGGCTATCCAACGTCGCGAAACGAGGCATGATCAACTCTCGTTCTGGTCGATCGACTATGGCGCGCTTTGGACCACAGACGCTCTCGCTTTGCAACCGTCTCGGTGCCGTCGACCAACCGATCCGCGTTGTTCGACAGTGTCTTAGACAATGAGACTGCGATCTCTGCTGCGGCATTGCCGATGAAAACAGGATTTGTCCCCTGATTGAAGGGATGGTAGGATTTTTTAGGCGCCGAGCAAATATGGCGTCCAAAAAGCAATGCGTAGCAGCCGAACAGGGAATGGGTGAGATATGGTCGGTATGGGTGATGGCGCGCCTGTCCGCGCCACGGTGAAGTGGTTTAATACCGCAAAAGGATTTGGGTTCGTTACACCTTCCGATGGATCGCCGGAAGCGTTCCTTCACTTGTCGGCGTTGAAGCAGGCAGGGTACGACAGCGTCGGCGAAGGGGCGGGCGTGCTGGTCGAGATCGGGCAGAGCCCGAAGGGACGGCAGGTGGTGCGCGTCCTGGAGGTCGACAACAGCGCTGCACGCGCACCGAGTCCACGGCCGCGGCCGATGCCGATGGGCAACGAGCCGCATCCGATTTCGACCGAGGGCGCGCAGGAGATGTCCGGGGTCGTCAAGTGGTTTAGCCCGATCAAGGGCTACGGCTTCGTCTCGCCCGACGATGGCGGCAAGGACGTCTTCCTGCACATCACGATCTTGCGCAATGCCGGCCTCAACGGCTTGATGCCGGGTCAGTCGGTGCGCATGAAGGTGGTGACGGCACGCAAGGGGCCGGAGGCGGTATCGGTAGAGGTCACCGGGTCGGCGCCCGCCTAAATCAGCCGGCCAGGACCTCGCGGCGTCCGGGGGGCACCGCCAATCGCGCCGACGGCGCGGCGGCGGGAAGTCGCCGCGTGGTTCCGTGTGCGATCAATCCAACGTTTTCCCACCGGTGATGGAGCTGGACGGCCGGCGGCACGAGCGCTTAGCGGGCCGCGCCGCCCGCTCGCGTCTCACGCGGGTATCAGCATCGTGACGTTGACGCTCCCGCGCCCGATTGCGCCGAAGCAGACAAGCAACTGAGGAAACAGGCTGGTCAGCGTCGACTCGATCCGCCAGGGCGGATTGACGATGGCAAGCCCGCAGCCGTTGAGGCGATCCGCGTCGGTGTCCGGCTGAATCAACAATTCGGCGATCAGGACATTCCTGAGCCCGGCCTTCTTGAGCGCGGCGTGGAAGGCGGCAACCGGCGCGCGATGCTTGATCGGATACCAGACGGCGTAGACGCCCGTGGCCCAGCGCCGCCGCGCACCTGCAAGCGCGCGCGTGATGCGGGCGAACTCGTCGGTCACCTCGTAGGGTGGATCGATGAGGACGAGACCGCGCCGCTCCGCGGGCGGCAGGAAGGCCTTGAGCGCCATGTAACCGTCCATCGCGTGCACCTTGACCTGGGCGTGGCCGGCGAAGGCCTTGGCCAGATCGACAGCGTCCTCGGGATGAAGCTCGACCAGCACCAACCGGTCTTGCGTGCGGAGCAGCGCCAACTCCAGCCGCGGCGATCCCGGGTACCAGCGCAGCTCCGCCGGCCCGCGATTGAGCGTGCGGACCACGTCGAGATACGGCTTAAGCGCGGCCGGCCGGGCATCGGCGGCGAGCACGCGGGCGATGCCGTCGCGGAATTCGCCGGTCTTTTGCGCCGCCTCGCCCAGCAGGTCGTAGCGGCCGATCCCGGCATGCGTGTCGAGGACGCAAATCGGCGTGTCCTTGGCCTTGAGCCGCTCGATGAGGAGCGCCAGCACGGCGTGCTTGACGACGTCCGTGTAGCCCCCGGCGTGATAGGCGTGGCGGTAGTTCATGCGCGTCCCGCCAAGCAATGCCGTCTTGCCGGATGGTCCGTCAAGCGGCTGTCGGAGCAGACGGCGAGTTGAGACAGGCGGCGGTCGCGCCGCTAAGATGATTTACTCTTCCAGTTCGTCAACGGGGATTCGCATGCGTCTGTGCCGCTTCGACGACAACCGCCTCGGCCTGATCGACGGCGTTTCGGTCCACGACGTCAGCCCGCTGCTGTCGACGCTGCCCGCCATGCGCTGGCCGGTGCCGCCCGGCGATCAGCTGATCGCCAATCTCCGCCGCCTCTTGCCCGACATCGCCAGGCACAAGAACTCGGCGCCGGCGAAGCCGCTCGCCGCCGTCCGGCTGCTGTCGCCCGTCGCCAATCCGAGCAAGATCATCGGCGCGCCGATCAACTACAAGGATCACATCGAGGAGGCGAAGAAGGACCAGGGCATCGCCCATGGCCGCGAGATCAAGACGATCGGCGATTGGGGCCTGTTCCTCAAGGCCAACAGCGCGCTGGTCGGGCCGGCCGAGGGCGTCGCCCTGCGCTTCCCCGACCGCCGCAACGATCACGAGGCCGAGCTCGCCGTCATCATCGGCAAGACCGGCTCGCAAATCCCGCGTGCCCAGGCGCGCGACTACATCGCCGGCTACGCGATCGGGCTCGATATGACGGTACGCGGTCCGGAGCTGCCGAGCTTCCGCAAATCGATCGACAGCTACGCCGTCGTTGGGCCGTGGCTGGTGACCAAGGACGAGATCGCCGATCCCAACGCGCTCGATTTCGAGCTCAAGGTCAACGGCGAGACGCGGCAGAAATCGAACACCCGCTACCTCGATTTCAACGTCGATCGCCTGATCGAATACGCCTCGAGCTTCTACACATTGTATCCGGGCGACATCATCATGACCGGGACGCCGGCCGGCGTGGCGCCGGTCAAGCCGGGCGACGTCATGACGGTCGACATGCAGGGCATCGGCCGCATGGAGGTGAAGGTTCGCGCGGCTTGATCCGGCTTGCTTTCAAATCTCGCCCTCGCGCCGCAGGAGGATCAGCGCCTCGCGAAACGCGCGCACGGTGCGGTCGAGATCGCCGTCGTCATGGGCCGCTGAGGCCAGCGCGCCGGGCCAGCCGTTGAGATCGACGCCGCCCAGGTTCATGGCGAGCCGCAGCTTCTGCACGATCGCAGCGGGCTTGGTCTTCAATTCGACATAGCTGAGCGCCGTCGGATCGAAATCGTGCGGGCGGGTGCCCGCGCGCCGCCCGTTCATGAAGATGTGCAGACCCGAATACGTGCCGTAGGCAGCCCAGGGAACGCCCGTATGCTCGATCTCGTCGTTGAAGCTTTCGCGCAGGCGCGCGCCGAACTCGTTGGCCCGCCGGCACGCGTCGCTGCCGCCGACCACTTCCAGCGCGGCGATACCGGCCGCCGCCGAGATCGGATTGGCGTTGAAGGTGCCGGGGTGCCCGATCTTCTCGCGGCCCTTGGCGCGGGCGGCGGCGAAATCGAGGCCGTCCATCACATCCTTGCGGCCGGCAACGGCGCCCCCCGGCAGGCCGCCCGCCAGCATCTTGGCCAGTGTGGTGAGGTCGGGCCGGATGCCGAGCTCGGCCTGTGCGCCGCCCGGCGCCACGCGAAAGCCGGTCACCACCTCGTCGAAGATCACCAGGGCGCCGTGACGTTGCGCCAGTTCGGCCATCCGGTGCACGAACTCGGGCGTCGCCGGCACCATGCCGAACGAGGCGCCGGTCGGCTCGATGAGCACGGCGGCAACATTGCCCGGAGCGAGTGCCGCAGTGAGGCCCGCCACGTCCCCGGTGTCGACGAGATGCGCGTTCTCGGCGATGTCCCTGAGCACGCCTATGGTCGGCGTACCGTCGAAATGCGACGCCCAACCTGAAGACATGTGATCGTGCCAACCGTGGAAGTGCGAGCGGAAACGCACGATGCGCGGCCGGCCGGTGAAGGCGCGCGCCAAGCGCACCGCCATCAGCGAGGCCTCGGTGCCGGACGAGGTGAAGCGCACGCGCTCGGCCGAGGGAACCAGGCGCTGCACCAGTTGCGCCCAGCGCACCTCGAGCGGATGATTGGCGCCGAAATGGCTGCCGCGATCGACCGCCGCATGGACGGCTGCGGTCACGCGCGGGTGGTTGTGGCCCAGCAGCAGCGCGCCGTGGCCACCGTAATAGTCGACATATTCGTTGCCGTCGACGTCCCATTTGTGCGATCCGGACGCCCGCTCGACATAGAGGCCGTAGGGCTCGATGAAGCGCGAGTCGTGGGTGACGCCGCTGGGCAGCACGGCCTGCGCCTCCGCCGAAAGCTTGGCCGAGCCTGGGGTTCGCGCGCGGTAGGCGGCGACGATCGGTGAATTGGTGACGGCGAGGGCTGGGCTGGCCATGTTTGTATCCTTGGTGTGACTCAGAAGAGATCGGAGGGTGGGTCGGAATTGGCTGAAAGGCCTGTGCGGGAGCCGCACGGATATTGTCGCGTGAGTGGCTGACGAGGTCAAAGGCCTGAGGCGTTCGGCCGTCCATGCCGCGCCTGGCTCAGAACCTTCTGCCCCGTCTCAGCATCGAACTGCTTGCTGCCCCTGGATAATTCTGTCGTGTAGGCGGCCCGGCGCGGTGCCTTGACTTGCCGCCTGGGCGCGGCTACGGTCCGCCGCAATCAAGGGACAAGCAACGCCCCTTGGCCCCCACAGGGGTCTCCCCCGGTCCGCGAGTTTCGCGCACCGGGGCCGTTGAGTTTGCGGCGGACGCGCGAATGACATGTTCGAAAGTCTGACGTCACGGCTGGGCCAAGCCTTCGACCGCCTGAAGCGGCGTGGCGCGCTGTCGGAGGGCGATGTCGACACCGCCCTGCGCGAGGTGCGCGCGGCGCTGCTCGAGGCCGATGTCGCCTTGCAGGTGGTCAAGGACTTCAACGCCGCCGTGCGGCTCAAGGCGATCGGCCAGGACGTCGTGCGCAGCGTCAGTCCCGGCCAGATGGTGATCAAGATCGTCCACGACCATCTGATCGAGATGCTCGGTGCGACCGCGTCCGAGATCAATCTGCGCGCCAATCCGCCGGTCGGCATCCTGATGGTCGGCCTGCAGGGCTCGGGCAAGACGACGACCACGGCCAAGCTGGCATTGCGGCTCGCGACGCGCGACAAGAAGAAGGTCTTGATGGCCTCGCTCGATACGCGCCGCCCGGCGGCGCAAGAGCAGCTGGCGGTGCTCGGCCAGCAGGCCGAAATCGCCACGCTGCCGGTCGTGCCGGGTCAGGGGCCGGTCGAAATTGCGCGGCGCGCGGCGGAGAGCGCCGCCCGCGAAGGCTACGACGTGGTGCTGCTCGATACCGCCGGGCGCCTGGCGATCGACGACGAGTTGATGGCCGAGGCGGCTGCGGTGCGCGACGCGGTCAAGCCGACCGAGACGCTGCTGGTGGCCGACGCGCTGACCGGCCAGGACGCGGTGAACTTGGCGCGCGCATTCAACGAGAAGATCGGCATCACCGGCATCGTCCTCACCCGGGTCGACGGCGATCAGCGTGGCGGCGCGGCGCTGTCGATGCGCGCGATCACCGGGCGGCCGATCAAGCTTATCGGCATCGGCGAGAAGCTCGACGCGATCGACGTTTTCCATCCCGAGCGCATCGCCGGCCGCATCCTGGGCATGGGCGACGTCGTCAGCCTGGTCGAGAAGGCGGTCGAGACCGTCGAACAGGAAGAGGCCGAGAAGCTCGCCGCCAAGGTCAAGAAGGGCGAGTTCGATTTCGACGACATGGCGACGCAGCTCAAGCAGCTGCGCAAGATGGGTGGCCTGTCGAGCGTGATGGATATGCTGCCCGGCATGGGCAAGTTGCAGAAGCAGATTGCCGGGGCGAAGATCGATGATCGGCTGGTGCGGCGCCAGGAAGCGATCATCAACTCGATGACGAAGAAAGAACGGCGCAACGCCAAGCTGCTCGACGGCAGCCGCCGCCGGCGCATCGCGCGCGGCTCCGGCACCTCGGTCGAGCAGGTGAATCGCCTGGTCAAGCAGTACCTGGAGATGAGCCGCGTGATGAAACAGATGACCAGGCTGGGCGAGAAGGGCGTCATGCGCTCCGGCCTCGGCTCTCTGTTCCGTCGCTAGGGTGGCGGCGATGCTCGACCATATTTCCGTTGCCGTTTCCGACATGGAGCGGGCCCGCGCCTTCTACGACGCCGTGCTCGGCACGCTCGGCTACGGCCGCGTCATGGAATTCGATTTCGGCGACAAGGCTTACGCCGGCTACGGTCCGCCCAACAAGCCGGCATTCTGGATTTACGGCGGCTACGGTCCGGTCACGCCGGGTACCGGCGCCCATCTCGCCTTCGTGGCGCCGAACCGTCCGGCGGTCGACATGTTCCACCGCGAGGCCTTGGTGCGCGGCGCGCGCGACGAGGGCAGGCCGGGGCGCAGGCCCGAATACCACCCCAATTACTACGGCGCGTTCGTCTTCGATCCCGACGGGCACAAGATTGAGGCCGTGTGCCATGCGCCCGGCGTGTTCGAAGACCAGTTCAAGTCGACCTGACATCACCACTAGAGAAAGGAATCACGACAAACATGGCAGTGAAAATCCGCCTTGCTCGGGCCGGGGCGCGAAATCGGCCGTTCTTTCGTATCGTCGCCGCGGACAGCCGCTCGCCGCGCGACGGCCGCTTCATCGAGAAGCTCGGGACCTACAATCCAATGCTCGCCAAGGAGCACCCCGAACGCGTGGTGCTCAATGAGGAGCGCATCAAGCATTGGCTGTCGGTGGGAGCGAAGCCGTCGGAGCGCGTCGCCCATTTCCTCTTCCAGGCGAAGCTGGGTCCCAAGCCGGAGATCCACGAGACGCCACAGAAGAGCGCTCCGCGCGCCAAGGCGCAGGAACGCATGAAGGCGGCCGCCGCGGCAGCCGAGGCGCCGAAGGAGGCCCAGGCCTGAGCGGCACAAAGCGACGAATCCTGGTCGGCGCCGTTACCGGCGCGCACGGGGTGCGCGGCGAGGTGCGGATCAAGTGTTTTACCGAGCGGCCCGAGGCGATTGCCGGCTACGGACCGCTTACCGACGAGGAGGGAACGCGCAGCTTCACGCTGCGGATCCGCGGGCAGGTGCGAGGCCAGGTGATCGCCCGGATCGATGGGATCGCTGATCGCGATGCCGCGGAAGCACTGCGAGGACTGCGCCTGTACACGACGCGTACGGCGCTGCCGCGGACGAAGCGCAATGAATGGTACCTGACAGATCTTGAGGGGCTGCGCGTGGAAGACAGGGATGGGCAAGTTATCGGGCGGCTGCGGGCGGTGCACGATTTCGGCGCCGGCGCCGTGCTGGAGATCGAGCGGGAGACGGCACCCGTGCTGTGGCTGCCGTTCACCAAGCAGGCGGTACCGGTCGTCGATGTGGCGGCCGGGCGGATCGTCGTCGAGCCGCCGGCAGAGAATGCAGCCGACGACCAAAGGAATGCGGACGAACGGATACGAGAATGAGAGAGAGCACGACGACTGGCGGCGACATCTGTCTTTTCGTCCGCATTTGCGGAGCGCCGCGGCGCCGCGCCGTGCTTTGCGGCGAGGCTTCGCCATGAGCGCGTGGTCGGCGACGATCCTCACCATTTTCCCCGAGATGTTTCCGGGCCCGCTCGGTCAGTCGTTGGCGGGCAAGGCACTTGGCATGGGCCTGTGGTCCTTGTCGACGATCAACATCCGCGATTTCGCATCCGACAAGCATCGCACGGTCGATGACGCGCCGCTCGGCGGCGGGCCAGGCATGGTGATGAAGCCTGATGTCGTCGACGCGGCGCTCGGCGCGGCGACGGCGCAGGCGCCGGGCCGCCCGGCCATCTATCTCACCCCGCGCGGCCAACTGATCAGTCAGGCGCGGGTGCGCGCGTTGGCCAGCGGCCCGGGAGTCGTCCTGTTGTGCGGCCGCTTCGAAGGCGTCGACCAACGCGTCATCGAGATGCGCGGACTCGAGGAGCTGAGCCTCGGCGACTTTGTGTTGTCGGGCGGCGAGCCCGCGGCGGCGGCGTTGATCGATGCCTGCGTGCGTCTGCTGCCCGGCGTCGTCGGCGCGGAGCAGTCGCTGGCCGAGGAGAGCTTCGAGCTCGGCCTACTCGAATATCCCCACTATACGCGTCCACGGCTGTGGCAGGACCGCAGCGTGCCGGAGGTTCTCGTCTCCGGCAATCACGAGAAAATTCGCGCCTGGCGACGCGAGGAAGCCGAGCGGATCACGCAAGAGAGGCGCCCGGATTTGTGGGCACGTTATCTTGCCGCCGAACGGACGCGCGGGCGCGCATTGCGATAAATAGGAACTCAAGAAGGAGCGCAGAGCCATGAACATCATCCAGCAATTCGAAGCGGACCAGATCGCCAAGCTCGCGGCTGGCCGCAAGATTCCCGAGTTTCGGCCGGGCGACACGGTCCGCGTCGGCGTCAAGGTGATCGAGGGCACCCGCGAGCGGTTGCAGGCCTTTGAAGGCGTGTGTATCGCGCGGCGCAATGCCGGACTCAATTCGTCCTTCACCGTGCGCAAGATTTCGTTCGGCGAGGGCGTCGAGCGCGTGTTCCCGCTGTATAGCCCGCGCATCGCCGAGATCGAGGTGGTCCGCCGCGGCCGCGTGCGCCGCGCCAAGCTCTATTATCTGCGTGGCCTCACCGGCAAGAAGGCGCGTATCACCGAGCAGGCCGGTGCAGCCACCGCCGCCGAGGTGAGCGAGACGGAGCTGCTGGAAGGCGCGGCCGAGACGAAGGCCGCGGCCAAGGTTACGGCCAAGGCGTAAGCGCGGTGCATTGTTGAGCCGGGGCGCAAGAGAGCGAAGTCGCGAATGAAGAAAGAACTCATCGTTCCGCCGCGCGGCATGCGCGACCAGTTGCCGGCCGAGGTCGAGCTGCGCGACTGGGTGGTCGCGCGCATCCTCGACACCTATCGCCAGTTCGGCTTCCGCCATGTCGAGACGCCGTCGCTCGAGCATATCGGCCTGCTGACCGGCAGCCAGGCCGGCGAGAACGAAAAGCTGATCTTCAAGGTGCTGAAGCGCGGCGAGGCGGGCGAGGCCGTTACTTCGGCCGTGTCGCTCGACGAGCTGGTCGATCTCGGCTTGCGCTTCGACCTCACCGTGCCGCTGACGCGCTACTACGCCAACAACCGGGCGAAACTGCCGCGCATCTTCAAGGCGATCCAGATCGGCAATGTCTGGCGCGCCGAGCGGCCGCAACGCGGCCGCTTCCGCCAGTTCACCCAATGCGATATCGACGTCATCGGCGTCGAGTCCGAGTTGGCCGAGGCCGAGCTGATCGTCGCCACTGCCGCCGCGTTGATGGCGATTGACCTCAAGGGCTTTACCATTCGGATAAATGATCGCGGTCTGCTCGCAAGTATGGCTCGACTTCATGGCTTTCCTGAAGAGCAACACGACGCGATGTTCATCGTCCTCGACAAGTTCGACAAGATTGGGCGCGAGGGAGTAGCGGCAGAGTTGTCTGCACACGGATATTCGCCTGACCGTGTAGACGCCGTTTTCTTGATGATCGATAGGCTGCAAGAATTGATGGCGGATGAAGAGACATCGTCTGACCCATCCCCGCAAGGCGAACCTCGCACATTATTCAGACGACTCCGTCAAATTAGAGACGCAGTCAACGCTGTCGCAAATGGCGAATATTGCGTGGAGTACGACCCGAAGCTGGTGCGCGGCATGGGCTACTACACCGGGCCAGTGTTCGAGATCGGCCATAAGGACGTGCCCTTCTCCATCGCCGGCGGCGGGCGCTACGACAAGATGATCGGCCGCATGATCGGCGAGGAGGTGCCGGCCTGCGGCTTCTCGATCGGCTTCGAGCGCATCATCACCGTCCTGCAGGAGCGCAAGGCGGCCGCCGGCGCGCCGGTCAAGCGCCTGGCGCTGATCGTCGATCCCGCCGTTGCGCTCGACGCGGCGCTGGCCAAATCGGCCGAGCTGCGCGCCGCGGGTTATGCCGCCTCGCTGCTGCCGCGCGACAAGAAGCTTGGCCGCCAACTGCAGGCGCTCGCGGCCGACGGCTACGAGGCGTTCGTCGTGCTCAAACCCGACGGCGGCGGGGCGATCGAGCGCGTCGAGCCCATTGCCGCGGCCGGATGACGGCCGCATGAGCGCAATGGCGACCGATTCAGTCTTGGAAGGACGCAGCCATGGCTAAGCCGCAGACGCTGTTCGACAAGATCTGGAACAGCCACCTCGTCCACAGACAGGACGACGGCACCTGCCTCATCTACATCGATCTCCACCTCGTGCACGAGGTGACGAGCCCGCAGGCCTTCGAGGGCCTGCGCGCGGCCGGCCGCCGCGTACGCCGTCCCGACCTGACGATCGCCGTCGCCGACCACAACGTGCCGACCACCGACCGCAGCGCCGGCATCAAGGACGAGGAGAGCCGCATCCAGGTCGAGACTTTGGAAGCGAATTGCCGCGACTTCGGCGTGACCTATTTCGGCATGTCGGATCTGCGCCAGGGCATCGTCCACATCATCGGCCCGGAACAGGGCCTGACGCAGCCTGGTCTGGTCATCGTCTGCGGCGACAGCCACACCGCGACGCATGGCGCCTTCGGCGGGCTCGCCTTCGGCATCGGCACCTCCGAGGTCGAGCACGTGCTGGCGACGCAGACCTTGATCCAGCAGCCGGCCAAGAACATGCGCATCACGGTGGACGGCGACATGCCGTTCGGCATCACCGCCAAGGATCTGATCCTCGCCATCATCGGCAAGATCGGCACCGCCGGCGGCACCGGCCATGTCATCGAATATGCCGGCGCGGCGATCCGCGGGCTGTCGATGGAAGGCCGCATGACCGTGTGCAACATGTCGATCGAGGCCGGCGCCCGCGGCGGCCTGGTCGCGCCGGACGAGACGACCTTCGCCTATCTCAAGGGCCGGCCCTTCGCGCCGCAGGGCGCCGCCTGGGACAAGGCAGTCGGCCATTGGCGGACGCTGCCCTCCGATCCCGGCGCGACCTACGACAAGGAGGTCACGTTGCGCGTGGCTGACATTGCGCCGCAGGTGACGTGGGGGACGAGTCCGCAGGACGTGCTGCCGATCACCGGTGCGGTGCCCGATCCCGAAGACGTCGCCGACGAGGGTCGCCGCGCGGCGATGCTGCGGTCGCTCGAGTATATGGGCCTCAAGCCCGGCACGCGGCTGCAGGACGTCAAGATCGACCGCGTGTTCATCGGCTCCTGCACCAACGCGCGGATCGAGGATTTGCGCGCCGCGGCCGAGGTGGCCAAGGGCCGCAAGGTGGCCGGCCATGTCATTGCGATGGTCGTGCCCGGCTCCGGCCTGGTGAAGCAGCAGGCGGAGAAGGAGGGGCTGGCTGATGAGTCCGGTGATGGCCGTCGCCGCCGCGGTGACCGGCCGGCTTGCCGATATCCGCGAGCTGCGCTGAGAGCGCTTGGCCGCCATGGTCCTGGCTCCGGCGGTGGGCGCGGCTGCGGCGGTCCCGCCGCGTTATGCGCCGTTTCCGCGCCGGGTGGCGGCGGTGGCGGTCGATGGCGTGGTGCTGGCCGTC
>JACQDQ010000504.1 GCA_016201015.1 Pseudomonadota bacterium
CCGGCGAGCGCGGCCGGCGCCTCGCCGGCGACGAGCTGCAGGCGCGTCGCGCCGAGCGCGGCGGCGTTCTGCGCGATGAGCGCCTGGCGTGCCGGCGCGCGCTCGATGGCGATCGCCTGGGCGAAGCGGGCGGCGCGCATCCATTCGATGGCGATCGAGCCGCATCCGGCGCCGACGTCCCACAGCAGCTGGCCGGGCAACGGCACCAGCGCGGCGAGCGTCGCGGCGCGGATCTCGCGCTTGGTGATCTGTCCGTCATGGGCGAACGCCTCGTCGGGCAGGCCGGGCGCGCGCGACAGAATCTTTGTCCCGGGGGCCGCATGGCATTCGATCGCCAGCGTGTTGAGGTCGGCGCCGCGCGGCAGCGACCAAGTCTCGGCGATGCCGTCGATACGGCGCTCGCGCGCGCTGCCGAGATGCTCGAGCACGGCGATGGCGCTCGGTCCCCAGCCGCGCGTCGCGAGGAAGCGAGCGACGGCTTCCGGCGTGTCGCCATTCTCGCTCAAGACCAGCAGGCGCGCGCCGGGCGCCAGGTGGAGCGCCAGCAGATCGAGCGGCCTGCCGTGCAGCGTGATCGTCTCGGTTTCGGCCAGCGCCCAGCCCATGCGCGAGGCGGCCAGGGTGAAGGCGCTGATCTGCGGCAGGATGATCATCTCGGCGCGGGGGAAATTTCGCGCCAGCGTGACGCCGACGCCGAACCACATCGGATCGCCGGTCGCCAGCACGACGACGCGGCGGCCGCGGCGCATGGCGATCTGTGCCACCGTCTTGGTCAGCGGCACTTCCCAGGTCAGCCGCTCGGCCGCGCCGTTCGGCAGCATGGCGAGATGGCGGGCGCCGCCGACCACGGTCTCGGCCGCGTCGAGCAAGGTCCGCGCGGCCGGCGCCAGGCCGTCGAGCCCGTCTTCGCCGAGGCCGATGATGGACAGCCAGGGCGTCATGACGACGCGATGTCCGCGAGCGGCTGCGCCAGCGCATTGACCGCCGCCGCGGCGAGCGCGCTGCCGCCGCGCCGGCCGCGCAATGTGACGAACGGCACGTCGCGCGGGCGGGCCGCCAGTTCCGCCTTCGCTTCGGCGGCACCGACGAAGCCGACGGGAAAGCCGAGGATCAGCGCCGGCTTGGGTGCGCCGGAATCGATCTCTTCGAGCAAGCGGAATAGGGCCGTCGGCGCATTGCCGATTGCCGCGACGGCGCCGCCGAGATGCGGCCGCCACAGGGCGACGGCGGCGGCGGAGCGCGTCGTCTGCTCGGCCTCGGCGCGTGACGTCGCGCCCTCGGCATCGAGGGTGCAAATGACGGCGTTGCGCGCCGGCAGGCCGGCGCGAATGATCCCGGCGGCGACCATCGCCGAATCGCACAGCACCGCGGCCCCCGCCGCCAGGGCATTGCGTCCGGCCGTCGCCGCGCCGGGAGAGAAGGCGAGATCGTCGACGATATCCGGCATGCCGCAGGCATGGACGAGCCGCAGCGCAAGTGCCGCGATATCAGGCGGCAACCGGGCGACATCGACCTCGGCGCGGATCGCGGCCCAGGAACGGCGATAGATCTCGGCCGGATCGCGGACGTAGTCGATCATGAGACCGCTCTGCACCTACGCGCCATTCTTCCGGTCGTGATGATTATGATCGTGTCCATCATGTGAATGGCCATGATCACGATCGTGATGGCGGTGATGATGGTGATCGTGATGGTGATCGGCGTCGGTGCCGATGCCGCGCACATGCAGGTGGTGGCCGACCTGGGCCGCGCCCACTTCGCCCTCGTAGCCGATCACCTGGGCGCGATACTTGCACAGGCGGCAGTTCATCAAATTGTCGCCGGTAAGGATTCCGTCGACACGTTCGACGAAGGCGTCGAGCACGAGCGGGTGGTCGTTGAGGTAATCCGCCTTGATGAACTCGACATCGCCGTGCAGGGCCGCGACCTGGTCGGTCTGCGCATAGATGCGCTTGACCAGGATTCCGGTGAACAGGAAATAGGGGAACACGATGATGCGGCGAAAGCCGAGCCGTGTGGCGCGCGCCAATGCGGCGTCGACCCGCGGGTGGGCGACGCCGCTATAGGCGACCGCGGTCCAGCCATAGCCCATGCCCTCCCACAACAGGCGCGCCACTTTGGCGATATTGGCGTTGGCGTCGGGGTCGTTGGTGCCGCGGCCGACGACGAGAAGCATAGTTTCCTCGCGCGGGACGGCGCGCGGCGAGGACGCTTCGGCCTCCTCAAGCCGTGCCCGCGCTGCTGCGAGCAGCTTGCGGTCGAGACCGAGATCGCGTCCGTACTCGATGCCGACGCCCGGGTTGGCCGCGGCGAAGCTGTTGAGTTCCCAGGGCAGGTCGTTCTTCACGTGGCCGGCGGCGAACAGCATGGCGGGCACGGCGAGGATGCGCGAGGCGCCGGCGCTGCGCAGCGACTCGAGCCCGTCGCGGATGATCGGCCGCGCAAATTCGAGATAGGCGGCGCCGACATGGTACTGCGGCAGGCGCGCCTCGATCAGCTTCGCCATGGCGGCGAACTCGGTGATCGCCTCGGGGTCGCGGCTGCCATGGCCGCAGATCAAGACGGCGGTGTCGGTCATCATCGCTCCTTGGGTTTCAGGCAACGCGATTGACGGCGCTTGGGCGGCCCGCCATGTTCGCCTGCATGGTGTCGTTCGTCCCGCACGCGCTGGTCGATCCGTTGGTGCTGCTGCTGCTGGCGCTCGCCGTCGATGCGGTCTTCGGCGACATGCCGCTGCTGTTCCGCTGGGTGCCGCATCCGGTTGCCGTCGCCGGCAGCACGATCGAATTTCTCGAGCGGCGCCTCAACCGCGATACGCGCGACGAAGCGACGCGCCGCCTGCGCGGCGCAGTGGTCGCTGCCGCGGTCGCGCTCGGCGCCGCCGCGGCGGGCATTGTCATCCTCGAGATGACGCGCCAGCTCGCCTGGGGTTGGGCGATCGAGACCTTTCTTGCCGCCGTGCTCGTGGCGCAGCGCAGCCTGCACGATCACGTAAAGGCGGTGGCCGCGGCACTCGATGCCGGCGGGCTGACAGCCGGCCGGGATGTGGTCCGGCATATCGTCGGCCGCGATCCGGAAAGTCTCGACGAGCACGGCGTCGCGCGCGCCGCCATCGAATCGCTCGCCGAGAATTTTGCCGATGGCGTCGTGGCGCCGGTCTTCTGGTACGTGATCGCCGGGCTGCCCGGCATGCTCGCCTACAAGGCGGTCAACACGCTCGACAGCATGATCGGCCATCGCTCGCCGCGCTATCTCGCTTTCGGCATGGTGGCGGCACGGCTCGACACGGCCATGAACTTCCTGCCGGCGCGCATCGCCGGCCTCATTTTCGCCATCGCCGCGGTCATCGCGCCGACCGCCAATCCCGGCGCCGCGCTGCGCACCATGTGGCGCGACGCGGGGAAACACCGCTCGCTCAATGCCGGCTGGCCGGAAGGGGCCATGGCCGGGGCGCTGGGCGTCGCGCTGGCCGGTCCGCGGCGCTATGGCGCGGAGCAGGTGAGCGATCCCTGGATCGGCGACGGGCGGGCGCGCGCCACCAGCCACGACATCCGCCGCGCGCTCTATGTCTTCATCGTCGCCTGCCTGGTGCATGCGGCGCTGGTCGGGCTGCTGGCAATTCGCTAAGGGATCAATCGTCGAATCCCAAGGATCGTCATGGCCGGGCCGCCGGCCTCCGCGTAGCGGCCGGTTTTTAACCGGCCTGCGGCCGCGCCGATGGAAAGGGCGACGGGCGGGTCGCAGACCCGCCCCTACGCAGAGGAAACGGCGTTGCGTCTCCTGCACGACCGGTTCGGCAATGGCGGAGTCACCGTGCACGGGCGATCTCCAGGATGCGATCGAGATCCAGCGAAGCCTTAAGATGCGCGGCAAGCCGATCGAGCACGGCGTCGATTTCGGCGTCGTAGGCGAGACCTCCGGCCTTGGCGTCGAGGCCGCGCGCCACGCGCAGGCGGTTGAGATAGGCGCGGCGGTAGCCGTCGGTGGCGAATAGCCCATGCAGATAGCAGCCTTCGATGCGGCCGTCGGCGCTGCGTGCGCCCTCCGATCGTCCCTCCGGCCGCAGCATCGGGCGGGCGCAATCCGGCCCGGCGGTCGCGCCCATATGCATCTCATAGCCGTTGAGCGCCTCGCCGCTGAGCGCATCGCGGCCGCGGATTTCTCTCAGCGTCTTCGCTGGCGCCAGGACGGTTTCGACATCGAGCAGGCCGAGCCCCGGGGATTCTCCGGCCGGCCCCTCGATGCCGTCGGGATCGGCAATGCGCCGGCCGAGCATCTGATAGCCGCCGCACAGCCCGAGCACGCGGCCGCCGCGGCGCAGATGGGCGCGGAGATCGATGTCCCATCCGGCCTCGCGCAGGGCGTCGAGATCGGCCCGCGTCGCCTTCGAGCCGGGCAGGATGACGAGGTCGGCGTCGCCGGGAAGCGGCTGGCCGGGTGTCACCAGAATGAGCGCGACGTCGGGCTCGGCGGCGAGCGGATCGAGATCGTCGAAATTGGCGATGCGCGGCAGGCGCGCCACGGCAACGCGGATCGGCCGGTCGGGATCGCGCAGGAACGCCACCGCACGGCCGTCCAGCCCGACCGCGTCCTCGGCGGGCAGGCGTGCCGCCTCCGCGAACCATGGGACGAGGCCGAGGCTCGGCAAGAGAGTGCGCTCGGCGATCGCCGCGAGGCCCGAGTCGAACAGAGCCGGATCGCCGCGGAACTTGTTGACGATGAATCCCTTGAGCCGCGCGCGCTCGGGCGCGGCCAGCAGCGCCACCGTGCCGACCAAGCTGGCGATCACGCCGCCGCGATCGATGTCGCCGACCAGCACGACCGGCACGTCGGCTGCTTCGGCGAAGCCCATATTGGCGATATCGCCCTCGCGCAGATTGATCTCGGCCGGGCTGCCGGCGCCCTCGACCACGACGAGATCGGCGTCCGCGGCGATCCGCGCGAAGCTGTCGAGCACGCGCGGCAGCAGCCGCGCCTTGAGCGCATGATAGTCGCGCGCTGCGGCGACGCCTTCGGCGCGGCCCTGCACGACAAGCTGGGCGCCGATCTCCGATTGCGGCTTGAGCAGTACCGGATTCATGTCCACCGACGCCGGCACCAGGCAGGCGCGCGCCTGCAGGGCCTGGGCGCGGCCGATCTCGCCGCCATCGGCGGTCACGGCGGCGTTGTTCGACATGTTCTGCGGCTTGAACGGGCGGACGCGCAGGTCCGCGCGGGTATAGGCACGGCACAGCCCCGCCACCAGCAGCGACTTGCCGACATGCGAGCCGGTGCCCTGCAGCATCAGGGCGGGCGTGCGGCGCGTTCCCCCCATGCGGGTCAGCGCGCCGTCAGCGCCGTACGCAGGCCATCGGCGGCGGGATTGGCGTGCTTGTGCTCGAACAGAACCTCGCGTGTGGTCACCGCCTTGCCGTAATAGGCCTTGTTCCACTCCTCGCGGCCGCGAATGATCGAGCCGTCGAACGAGATGCCGGCATAGCCGCCGCGTGTCTTGGCATAGGAGTAGATGTCGGCGCGCAGATTTGGCGTCGTCGCCGCGGCGACGCCCACGCCCTTCGGGCCCACCGCCAGGCTCGCATCGGCGCCCAGCTTGAACTCATTCTTGACCACCTGATCGAGACCCTTGTCGGTGACGATGACAAGGATGACTTCGGCCTCTTCGGCGCCGATCTGCAGGCCGATGCTGCCGCTGCCCATCGTGTAGAAGGCCGGATAGCTCCATCCGCCCTTGGCATCGCGCGACAGCAGCACGCCGCTGCCGCCCTCGCCGCCGATGATCAGGCCGGCGCGGATGAGCGAAGGGATGACGAGGACGCCCTTGGCCTGGGCCAGCGTCTGATTGAGGCCGCCGAGCTCGGGATCCTTGCGCAGCTTCTCGACGGTGGCACGGGCCTTGTCGACAAGTTCCTGTTCCCTGTTCTGGGCGCCGGCGGGCGTGGTGCCGGCGAACAGACCGAACGCGACGCCAACAGCGATGAGGCGGGCAAGCTTCTTCATCATCATTCCTCTCCTTTTCCTCAAAATTCGACGCCGGGCTGTGCCTTCACGCCCGAGCGGAACGGATGCTTGACAAGGGTCATTTCGGTAACAAGGTCGGCGGCTTCGAGCAGCTCGGCCGGCGCGTTGCGGCCGGTGACCACGACATGCAGATCGGCGGGCCGCGCCTCGAGCGCCGCGAGCACCGGGCCGAGCGGCAGATAGTCATAGCGCAGCGCGACATTGAGTTCGTCGAGCACCACCATGCGATAGGCCGGATCGGCAAGCATCTCCGCCGCGGCGGCCCAGGCCCGTTCGGCGGCCGCGATGTCACGCGCGCGATCCTGCGTCTCCCAGGTGAATCCCTCGCCCATCGTCTTGATGGTGACGAGATCGGGGAAACGCGCGAGGAACTTCGCCTCGCCGGTCGTCCACGCGCCCTTGATGAACTGCACGATGCCGACGCGAAAGCCGTGCCCCAGGCAGCGCATGACCATGCCGAAGGCGGCCGACGACTTACCCTTGCCCTTGCCGGTATGGACGATCAGCAGGCCGCGCTGCTCCGTCTTCGTCGCCATCATGCGGTCGCGCGCTTCCTTGATGCGCGCCTTCTTTTCCGCATGCTCGCGGTCGATGGCGTCGGGCATGGTCATGCGGTCCTCGCGTGACTGCGCAGCATCTCATGCGCGCTGTTGGAGCGCGGGCGCCACAGGCCGCGGCTTTGCGCCTCGAGCAGACGCGCGCATAGCTCGGCCAGCGCGTCGGGATTGGCGTCGGCCATGAAGTCGCGCACGCGCGGATCGGCGACATAGGCGTCATAGACGGCGTCGAAATGATGATCGCGCACGGCGCCGGTGGTGGCGGCGAAGGCAAACAGGTAGTCGACCGTCGCCGCCATCTCGAAGGCGCCTTTGTAGCCGTGCCGCATGATTCCGGCGATCCATTTGGGATTGACCGCCCGCGCGCGGACGACGCGGGCAATCTCCTCGTCGAGCGTGCGGATCTTCGGCGACTCTGGCAGCGCATGATCGTTGTGGTAGACGGTCGGCGCGCGGCCGGAGACGTGGCGGATGGCGGCGGCGAGCCCGCCTTCGAATTGATAATAGTCGTCGCTGTCGAGCAGGTCATGCTCGCGATTGTCTTGGTTCTGGACGACCGCATCGACACCGCGCAAGCGCGTCTCGAACAGCGCGTGCGCCGCTTCGCCCTCGGCGCCGGCGCCGTAGGCATAGCCACCCCAGGCAACATAGGCGCGCGCGAAGTCGGCCGTACTCTCCCAACCGCGCTCGTCGATCAGGGCCTGCAGTCCGGCGCCATAGGCACCCGGCTTGGCGCCGAACACGCGTGCGCCGGCATGGCGGCGCGCGAGCCGCTCCGGCAGGCCGGCGGCGATCAGGCTTTGGGTCTCCTCGCGCGTCCGCGCGGCAATGGGGTTCTTGGCATCTGGCTCGTCGAGTGCGGCGGTCGCACGCACCGCGGAGTCGAAGAGATTGATGAGGCCGGCGAAGGCGTCGCGGAAGAAGCCGGAGACGCGCAGCGTCACGTCGATGCGCGGCCGGTCGAGCAGCGACAGCGGCAGGATTTCAAAGCCGGTGACCCGCCGCGAAGCCGCGTCCCAGGTCGGCCGCGCGCCGATGAGCGCGAGGGCCTGCGCGATGTCGTCGCCGCCGGTGCGCATGTTGCTGGTGCCCCAGGCGGACAGCGCCATCGCGCGCGGCCAGTCGCCATGGTCCTGCACATGGCGCGCGAGCAGCAACTCGGCCGATTTCCAGCCGAGCTGCCAGGCCGCCGGCGTCGGCACCGCGCGCGGATCGAGCGAGTAGAAGTTGCGGCCGGTGGGCAGCACGTCGGGCCGCCCGCGCGTCGGCGCACCGGAGGCGCCGGGCGCGACGCGCCGTCCGTCGAGGCCGGCGAGCAGGCCGGCGATCTCGTGCGCGCCGCAGGCGGTGACGGCGTGCCGCAATACAGAATTGATCCAGGCAAGCACGGCCGCAATGCGCCGCCATGCGGGGTCGGGTGCCGCGCGCCCGGCGATGAGATCGAGCGCCAGGTGCTCCAGCCGCTCGACCGTGTCGCCGGCGGTGCGCCAGCCGGCCGCCGCGCCGAGCACCGCCGGCGTTGGACCGCTCCACGGCCGTGCGAGATCGGCGTCGAGCGGATCGAAGCCAAGGCCGAGATCGGCAGCGAGCGCGCGGGTGAGCGAGGCCGCCTCGGGCGCCGCGCCGCGTGGCGCGCGGGCGATGGCGAGCAGCAGCGTGGCCGCCGGGTCGCCGTCGGGCGTGCTGCCGAAGACATGCAGCCCGTCGCGGATTTGCATTTCCTTGAGCTCGCACAGCCAGGCATCGAGCTTCTGCAAAGCAGCGTCGGTGGGTGCGTCCGAGGCGATGCCGCAATCGCGGTCGATACCGGCCGCCACGGCCTGCTCGCGGATCTCAGCCGCCAGCGGCTTCAGCCGCCGCGGATCGAGACTCGCCGCCTCGTAGTATTCGTCGATCAAGCGTTCGAGCGCCGCGAGCGGACCATAGCTGCCGGCGCGCGCCAAGGGCGGCGTCAAATGATCGATGATGACGGCGGCGCTGCGGCGCTTGGCCTGCGTGCCCTCGCCGGGATCGTTGACGATGAACGGGTAGAGGTTGGGCAAGGGCCCGAGCGCCGCCTCGGGGAAGCACTCGGCGGACAGCGCGAGCGCCTTGCCCGGCAGCCATTCGAGGTTGCCGTGCTTGCCGAGATGAATGACGACGTCGGCGCCGAAGCCGTGCCGCAGCCAGGCGTGAAAGGCGATGTAGTTGTGCGGCGGCGGCAGGGCGGGATCGTGATAGCTCGCCCGCGGATCGACGTTGTAGCCGCGCGCCGGCTGCACGGCGACAACGATGTGGCCGAAGCGCAGCGCGGCGATGGCGAAGCCGCCGCAATCGAGCTCGCCGGGGCGGAAGCTGGGGTCGCGTTCCGGCGCTCCCCAGCGCTTGGTCACTTCCGCCTGAACCCCGGGTGCGAGGCCGGAAAAGAACGCGGAATAATCGACAAGCAGCAGGCGGTCTTCGAGCTGCCGTTCGTCGCGCCGCCGCAGATCGTTGGTTGGGCCGGCGATCAGGCGGCGCATCAGCGCGTCGCCGTCGGCCGGAATGTCGGCGACACGGTAGCCGGAAGCGGCGAGCGCGCGCAGGACCGCGATCGTCGAGGCCGGCGTATCGAGGCCGACGCCGTTGCCGATGCGGCCGTCTCGATTGGGGTAGTTGGCGAGTACGACGGCGACGCGTCGCTCGGCCGGCCGCGTGCGCCGCAGGCGGGCCCAGGCGGCGGCAAGCGCGGCGACGAAAGCGACGCGATCGGCACGTGGCCGGTAGCCGATCACATCGACCTCGCTCGCCGTGTCGCGGGCGATCACGTCCTTGAAGGCGACCGCGCGGCTCAGCGCGCGGCCGTCGAGTTCCGGCAGTGCCACAGACATGGCAACATCGCGGCTGGCGAGGCCGCGTGGGCCGGCGCGCCATCCGGCTTCGTCGCCGCCCGCCAGCACGACCTGCAGCACCGGGCAGTCG
>JACQDQ010000051.1 GCA_016201015.1 Pseudomonadota bacterium
CGACACGCTGCTGCAGGCGATGGCCGCCACGCTGCCGGGTCTGCGGGTGCTGGGCTGTGTCCCACGCCATGCGGCGCTTGCCTTGCCCGAGCGCCATCTCGGGCTGGTGCAGGCGCGCGAGCACGGCCATTTGGACACACTCCTCGACCGCGCCGCCGACGCCGTCGCGCCGGCCATCGACTGCGCCGGGTTGCGCGCGCTCGCACGCCCGGCGGCGCGCACATTCGCGGATGAGACCGCCGTCCCCATTCCGCCGCTCGGTCAGCGCATCGCCGTCGCCTGCGACGACGCCTTCGCCTTTGCCTATCCCGCGCTGCTCGACGGCTGGCGAGCCGCCGGCGCCGAATTGTCGCAGTTCTCGCCGCTGGCCGACGCGGCACCCGGCAGCGACTCAGACGCTGTCTATCTTCCCGGCGGCTATCCGGAGCTGCACGCCGGACGGTTGGCCGGCAACACGACGCTGCTCGCCGGCCTACGCGGCGCAGCTTCGCGCGGCGCGACGATTTACGGCGAGTGCGGCGGCTACATGGTGCTGGGGCGCGGCCTGGTCGACGCCGAGGGCCGCCGCCACGCCATGGCCGGGCTGCTGCCGCTCGAATCCTCGTTCGCCTGGCACAAGCTCCATCTCGGCTATCGCCGTGTGGCGCTGGCCGCAGCGGGCCCGCTGGGGACACCAGGAGCGGCATATCGCGGACACGAGTTTCACTATGCGTCGGTGGTCGACGAAGGCGGCGGCGACGCGCTGTTTTCCGCGGTCGATGCGAGCGGCCGGCCGCTCGGCCCGGTCGGGCGGCGGGCCGGGCGCGTCATGGGCTCCTTCGTCCATCTGATCGATCGCGCGGAACGGCCGGCATAGTCGCACGGCATTTACCGTTGTTGCTGTATACCATTCGGTGTAGGGTGCACGGCCACAACATCTAGGGCTACACCGAAGATGCTGTACCACCTTTATGACTTTCAACATGCAATGATGTCGCCGGTCCGGCTGACCGCCGAGGCGTGGCAGCACATGTTCAGCCATCCCTATATGCCGGTTGCCTACACGCGATTCGGCCGGGCGATGGCGGCCGGCTCCGAGCTGTTCGAGCGTGCGACGCGGCGCTACGGCAAGCCGCAATTCAACATCAAGACGACGACGATCGACGGCGCCGAGGTGCCGATCCGCGTCGTCACGGCGGCCCGCACGACGTTCTGCGACCTGCTGCACTTCGTGCGCGAGGGCGGGCGCGACGACCCCAAGGTGCTGATCGTCGCGCCGCTGTCCGGCCACTACGCGACGCTGCTGCGCGACACCGTCGTCGCGATGTTGCCCAACCACGACGTCTACATCACCGACTGGATCAACGCGTCGGCGGTGCCGGTCTCGCGCGGCCAATTCAGCCTCGACGACTATGTCGATTGCATCGTCGAGTTCCTCGAGCTGCTGGGGCCCGAAATCCACGTCCTCGCCGTCTGCCAGCCGTCGGTGCCGGTGCTTGCCGCGGTCGCGCTGATGTCGGCCGACGGCAATCCGGCCGTGCCGCGCTCGATGACGCTGATGGGCGGCCCGATCGATACGCGCGTCAACCCGACCCGCGTCAACCGCATGGCGACGACGCGCTCGCTGCGCTGGTTCGAGCGCATGGTCATCACCACCGTGCCGCTGCCGCATCCGGGCTTCATGCGCCGGGTGTATCCCGGGTTCATCCAGCTCTCCGGCTTCATGGGCATGAATCTCGACCGCCATGTCGGCTCGGCGCTCGACCATTTCCGCCATCTCATCCGCGGCGACGGCGAGAGCGCGGCGGGGCACCGCCGCTTCTACGACGAGTATCTGGCGGTGATGGATCTGCCGGCGGAGTTCTTCCTGCAGACGGTGCGCATCGCCTTTCATGAACATTCGCTGGCGCGCGGCACCATGGTCTCGCGCAGCCGGCCGATCGAGACGCGCGCCATACGCAAGACCGCGCTGATGACGATCGAGGGCGAGCTCGACGATATTTCCGCCGTCGGCCAGACCTATGCCGCGCACGCCCTCTGTCCCGGCCTGCCGGCGGACAAGCACAAGCATCATCTGCAGAACGGCGTCGGCCATTTCGGCATCTTCAACGGCCGCCGCTGGCGGACCGAGGTGCTGCCGCAGCTCGGCGACTTTATCCGCGCGAATGCCTGACGGCGGCTTGCGCCGGGCGCACCACCAGCATCAGGCCGAGAAAGATCGTCGCCGCCGCCGCCCAGAACCACGGGCTGTGGCGCTCGTCGAAGAAATACATCCCCCACAGCACGCCGGTGAGCGTGACGACATAGGCGACCTGGCTCATGAACACCGGGCCGGTCATGCGGACGAGCTCGAACCACAGCAAGGCGCCGAGCGCGGCGGCAACCATATGGCTGATGATGGCGACATCGGCCGTGCTGAGCGGCGGCCACAGCGGATGAAAGCTGTCGGTCGCCAGCACGGCGGGAATCAGCAGGATCGTCGCGACAACCTGCATGGCGCAGGCCAGCGCCAGCGACCCGGTACCCGGCGGCCGCCAGCGGGCAATGATGATATTGCCGACGGCATAGCAGGCCGGCGTCAGCAACGCGAGCACGGCCCACGGCGCCAAATCAGGCGCGGGCAGGCTGGTCCGCGGCAGGATGATCATCAGCGTGCCGGCGAGGCCGAGCAGGATGCCGGCGGCGCGCCGCGGCTGAAACGGCTCGGCGCCGAGCCCGAGGCTCATCGCGTAGGTGAGCAGCGGCGACA
>JACQDQ010000052.1 GCA_016201015.1 Pseudomonadota bacterium
ACCAGCGGCAAAGACGCGTGGGAGATTCCTAAGCAGCGCCTGCCAAGGGGTGGCGATAATCGCCGCGAGCGCCGCGACGAGCAGCAGCGGTGTCGCGCCATTCGGTGCGACGACACCGAGCGGCGGGAGCAACCCGGCGACGGCCGGCAGCGCGTAGCCGGTCCATGCAGGGCGCGTCGCGACGGCGGGGATGGTCATGATCGACCCACCGCCGACGCGGCGAGCGTTTCGCCGCGGACGCAGGCGACAACGATCTCGGCCGTGCGGCGCGCCGTCTCGGCCCAGGTAAACAGCTTGCCGCGCTCCGCCGCCTTCCGCCGCAATTCGTCGCGCCGTACCGGATCGGTGAGCAAGGCCAGGATCTGCCGTGCCATATCGCCGCTGTCGTTCGGATCGAAATAGAGCACCGCGTCATCGCCGAGTTCCGGCATCGCGGTCGTGTTGGAGCTGGCCACGGCGGCGCCGCTTGCCATCGCCTCGACCAGCGGCAGGCCAAAGGTCTCGACGGTCGAGGTGAAGACGAAGACGGTGGCTTGGCGATAGAGCGCGGCGATCTCGTGCTCCGCGCGCTGGCCGAGGAAATCGACGCGGTCGGCAAGACCATTCCGGGCCGCCGCTTCTTGCACCCGCGCAAAGTAGTCGGCGTCGATCGGCCGGCCGGCGATCTTCAGCCTGGCATCGGGCATGGCGCGAGCGACAGCAGCGAAGGCGGCGATCAGGTTGAGATAGTTTTTCTGCACATACATGTCGCCGACGGCAAGGACGAAAGGCGGCGCGGCCGGGCCTTCGCCGGCCACCGGGCGGAAGATCGGCGCGGCGCCCATCGGCACGACGGCGATCTTGCGCGCGAGGGGCCGGCCGAGGCCGAGCGGCAGGGCGCGCCGCGTATAATCCGACGGCACCAGCACGCGCCGGCAAGCGAGCAGGCATATCACGGTGGCGATACCCAGCGCGAACCAATAGGGCCGCTTGCTCCAGCGCCGCTCGAAACGGCCGACCTCGAGCGCGTTCAGCATCTTGAGAATCGGGCGCGGCGCCAAGATCGGCCCGTAATTCGCCGGCGACAGCGTCGCCTGCGCGCCCCAGCGTCGCGCGAGGATGGGCAGCATTGCCTGCTCCCATAAGAGCAGGCCAGGCAGCGTCGGCAGCGGGTCGACGAGATGCAGCGTCACCCGCGGATCGAGATCCGCGAATTCGGCGGCCTGTGCGCGTGTGACCACGACGTCAACGACAAGATCGGGATGCGTGGCAAGGTGCGGCAGCATCATGCGCAGATACGTGCGGCCGCCGCCGGCCTTGGCGTGGATGCCGTTGACCAGCAGCCGGATCGGCGGGCTCACGCGGCGGGTCCGCGCACGAGATCGAGATAGGCGGCAGCAATGGCGTCGGCAGTGTAGGGGCGCAGCAGCCCAGCGCGCGCCTCCTCGCTGATCGACGGCGGCCGCGCGAGCCAGGTGGCGACGCGGGTGATCGTCGCGTCGTCGGGGGGAGTGATACCAGTGACGAGCGTCAGCGCGTCGGGATAGCCGGCAAGAAACTCGGTCGAACTGTCATCGGCGTCCGCCGCGAGATTGAGAATCGGGCGCCCGACTGCCATGTACTCGATGATCTTGCTCGGCACCTGGTAGGCGGTGCGGTTGCCGATATTGACCAGCGCGGCGGCACGCCCCATCTCGGTCAGCGCCCGCTCATGCGCGACCGGCCCGTGCAGGAAGATCGAGCGGTCAATGCGGTCGCGATAGGGCGCGAAGCTCTCGGCGCAGTCATGCACTTGTCCGAATAGGTGGAGCTCTGCACGCGGCTCGCGTGCGTTTAGGCCGGCGAACAGTCGCAGCAGATAGTCGGGATCGCGGATGGCGCGGTAGAGGGTGCCGCTATAGACCAGCCGCAGCTTGTCGTTGGCGGGCACCGGAGTGGTCAGCGCGACCTCGGGCATCAGCGGCGGCACGATCCCCATTTTGACCGCCGAATGCGGAAAGGCCTGGGCATAGGCCGTGCGCGCCGCTTCCAGCGTCACGGCGATGCCATCCGCCGCCGCCAGCACCTCGCCTTCGGCCCGGGTGTTGCGCCGGGCATAGAGCGCACGGTTGTTGATCGGTATTTCGTGGAAAAACGAGAAAGGATCGCCGATATCGACCAACCAGCGCAGCCGCGGCAGCTCGCGCTTGAGCGCGAGGCCGACCAGATGGCTGGTGAAGGGGTGAGAGACAGTGACGAGTCCGTCGATCCGTTCGCTTGCGAGAATACGGCGGGCGCGGGAAAGTGCCGGGCGGCGCCACAGCGCGGCGAAATCGGGCCAGTAGAGGCGGCGCCAGGTCGCTGTGTAGACGGCGCGAACGAGCCGGCCGAGAACGGACCTGAGCCCGGAGGCGGCGGTTGCGCGGTCCGAGGCGCCGAGATTGACCCGCGCCGTTTCGAACAACCCGCCGCCGACGCGCTCGACGCTGACGCCGTTGCGTGTCTCCGCGCGTGCTTGGCCCGGCTTCCATGCGGCGACGACGTGCACGTCGTGGCCGAGCCGGGTCCAGCGCTCGGCGATCGTTGTCCAGCGGAAGGCGCGCGGCGCGATATCGGGCGCGTAGTAATAGGTGACGATCAGCAGCCTCACGAGGCGAGCAGCACGCCGTAGCCCGGCGAAATCGGCAGTTGCGGCTGCAGGCGGCTTCGCGTCTCGTCGCGGCCGGTGCAGGTGATCGAAGCCGGCGGGCCGGCGGCCGGCGCGTCGGTGCGATCCTCGATGATCAGACGATCGTCGGCGATGATGATGCGGCGCACGACGATAGCGCCGAAGCCGTCATGGCTGCCGATGAATTCATCGTCGCCGCAGCGATGGCAGCGAGCGTGCGGATCGTCGGGCATCCAGAACACGCCGCGATCGAGCCGCGCGGGCTCGCCCAGCCCAAGGCGCGGCGCGCAATGCGCGGCTATCGAGCGGTAGCGATTCCGCGCTGCGGGAAGCGGCGTGTAGAGATAAGTGCCGGGATCGACGATCCAGTCCTCGCCGTCGATCGCCAGCTCGATACTGAGCTGGTCGTTGTGCGCATGGCCGCCGCGGCCATTCTGGCCGATCGAGCCGCAGCGCACGGCGAGGAAGAGGCGCCGCGAACGGTAGATGTAGAGGCCGAAATCGGGGAACGGTGTTACGGCGACACCGTTGCGCAGGCCGGCGCCGGTCACGACCTCGATGCGGGTGAGCGGGGTTGCCGCGGCTGGTGGCGATTCATGCGGCAATGGTCGCGGCGGCGCGCTGGCGGGTGTCGGCAGGGTGCGATCGCCGACCAGCGCGCGTATGAGGACGGCTTCGAGATGATCGTATGGGCGACTCTCGGCGCTGGTGACGAACAGTGCGCTGGCCGCCGCGACTAGGCTGCGATGATCGAGATGATCCTCGACCCAATGAGTCTCGTTGTCGGGCAGATCAGCATAGCCGGCGAGCGAGGCATGGCGGCGCCGTGCCTTTGCCACTGTCATCGCGTGATAGGTGGGCGCCAGCTTGAGCAAGCGCCCGCTGTCATTGTCGCCGATCATGACGACGCGGCCGGATGGCTTGGTGACAGCTTCAGTGAAGCGCAGCATGGCGGCGATACGCGTGGCATGAGATGGAGCGAAAGGAAGCAGCTTCTCTCTTTCCAGGACGACGCGCTTCCCGGCCGGCAGCAGCGCCAGAACAGCCGTCGCGAAGATCACCATCTCGGCGGACAGGCGGTGATAGCAGGTCGACGCCTCGAAGTTCGAGCCATCCGCGTGGAACTGCGCCAGCGTCTGCACGGTGAGTTCGCGGGCAGAGAGGGCGAGCCAGGCATCGGTCTCGTCGTCTTGCGGCAGCCAGGCGGCGGCGAAGGCGAGGCCGCAGATATCGGCCAGGTAATGGTTGCCGCGAAAGCCGCCGAGTGCTTCGAGATTGGCCGCAATATGCCGGCCGTGTTCGCGCACCGACCGGGCGAGCAGCGCGGCGAAGGGCACATCGAACGCCGCGCCACCGAGAGCAAACAAATCCCAGGCGACCAGCCAATTGACGATGCGGATCGCCGGCTCCATGGCGATGCGCCAGTTTATGCCGTAGCGCGGCGGATTGGTGGTAATGAAATCGAGCGTCTGGTTGCGGAACTCGCGCCTATAGGTTTCGGCCGGCGCGAAACCCGGTTCGTCGGCGCGGGCGAGCAGATAGGCGAGGGCGAGCTGCGGCAGATGCTGCATGCGCGCCAGCTCCCACGGCAGCTTGATGTCGACGCCCGGATCGCGGCCGAACGGCACGTCGAGATGCCAGCTATCCTCGCGCCAGCGATAGCCGGATCTGACATCGAGATGCCAATCGATCGGCCGGTAGCCGGCATCGACCAACGACCAGATGCGTTGCGCCTCGGCGCGGTTCGATTGGTTAATGCGGCCGCCGAGCCACGCGCCGGCCGGGTCCGCTGCGACAGTCGGTCCGGGCGGATAGCGATGGCCCTCGAGGCCGCGCACGGCAAGGCCATGGCGGACTTCGACCCAGCCGGAACCGAGCAGATCGAAGCGATGGGCGAGGAAGTGTCGGGTGATGCCGGCGAGCCAGTCGCGATGCGGCCGGATTGCCGCGATCGGCAGATCGCGCAGGCGACGACCGAGCGCTCCGCCGTCATTCGCCGCATAGGTCTGTGCGTGCGAATCGCGGCGGCGCTCGAAGAAGGCGTGGGCCTGGCGCCCGGCAAAATCGACGGCGCGGCGCAACACCACGCGCGGCGGCAGACGTCGCGCGGTTTCGATGTAGCTGCGCATCATGTGCCGCGCACGAGACCCCAGCGCCGCTCGTTGAGCCGTCGGCGGAAGCGCGCCCAGGCATTGCGCCGCCAGGCCGCCGGGCGAGTCTCGGCGACCGGCTGCAAGACGAACATCCAGTCGCTGCTCATCCAGGCCGGCAGGCGATCCGCGATCCGTGCGTTCCAGGTGATGACGCGGGGCGCGCGCATCAGCGAATCGATGCCGTAGCCGCAGAGAAACGTCGTCGGCCGAAACCGGCGCTCGGCAAGGCCGGCGGCAACGAATAATCGTCGCAACTCCGCGACGGAAAAGAAGTTGATATGCGGGCTGATGGCGAGCGTCGTTTCATTCGCTGTCGGATTGGCCGCGGCGCCTCGGTATTTGATGGCGCGCAGCAGATTTTGGGCGCCCGAGAGATTGAGGCCGACCTCGATGAGCGACATCAGCTCGAACGGTCCGTAGCCGTTCGGTACCGTGACGATCAGCCGCCCACCCGTCGCGACGAGACTCTTCAGCCGCGCAAGAAAGGCGACGGGGTCATCGACATGCTCGACGACTTCCGACGCGATGACGAGGTCGAAGCGGGTTGCTGCCGCGAGCGCATCGTCGCTGGAGAAGCTCAGATTCGCCGGGCGCGGCTGCGCCTGCGCCCAGGCAATCGAGCCGCCGTCCGCATCGATGCCGAGAATGGCGACGTCGGGAAAAAGTTCGGCCAGCGGGCGGGTGAGCTGGCTGCCCGTGCCGCAGCCCATGTCGAGAATCGTGCACGCTCGAACCTCGCGGACGACATGCGCGACGAAGTCCAGCCGCTTGACGCGCCCATAGCTGTTCTCAGGCAGCGACAAATCGGCGATGCCACAGCGCAAAATTGAACAGATACCAGGCTTGCGGTCCCCGGCCCCGCGCCAGCAGGCTGTCGACCGCCGGCCAGTCGAAGAACTCGGTCTCGGCGCAGAATTTGCGCAATGTCTCGCGCATCTCGGCGCCGAGCCGGTCCTGCACCCAATCGCGGATCGGCACGGCGAAGCCCTGCTTGCGGCGATCGATAATCGCGTCGGGGATGAGGCCGCGCACGGCACGCTTCAGCACATGCTTGAGCTCGCTGCCCGGCAGCCGCACCGATTGCGGCAGGCCCATGGCGAAGGTGACGAAACGGTGATCGAGGAAGGGTACGCGCGCCTCGACGCTCGCCCCCATGCTCATCTTGTCGACGCGCATCAGCAGCAGCTCCGGCAGGCGCAGATTGAGGTCGAGATAGCTCATCCAGGCGAGCGGCGACTTCTCCCAGGCGGCTTCCTCGAAGCGCCGGCGGATCGGCGCGATGGCCTCCCATGAGGTAAAACCGGCGAAGCGCTGCCGCAGCGCCGGCGACAGCAGCGCCTGCTTCTCGGCTTCGGTAAAGGCCTCGGCCCCGCCCCAGAAGACGGGTTGTCCGGCGATGCCGCGGCGCAGCCGCTCGCTATAGGTGCGGTCGCCGAGCCCAGCGAGGCGCAGCAGGGCGAGACCGGCGGATTTCAGCGCGCGCGGCACTGGTAGAGCGTTGGCACGCTCGAGGTCGAGCATGGCGCGCCAATAGGGATAGCCGCAGAACAGTTCGTCGGCGCCCTCGCCGACCTGGGCGACGATGACGCCGTTGTCGCGCGCCAGCTTGGAGACATAGTAGACCGGCACGCAGACCGGATCGGCGATCGGCTCGTCCTGCAGCTCCACCATGCGCGGCAGGAAGTCGAGCAGATGCTGCTGCGTCAGCTCGAAGATGTGGTGCTCGGCGCCGACCTTGCCGGCGATCATGCGGGCGTACGGCATCTCGTCGGCGACGCTCGCCTGATCGCTTGGGAAGCCGATCGAGAAGGCCTTGACGCGGCTGTCCTCGCCTTCGGAGAACAGCGCGAGATTGGTGCTCGAATCGATGCCGCCGGAGAGAAACACGCCGACCGGCACGTCGGACACTTTGCGCAGGCGCACGGCGACGCGCAGCTCGTGCAGCACCTGTTCGGCCAGCGCAGCTTCGGTTTGAGCAGGCGCCGGCCGCGCGTGGTCGAGCACGTCCCACCAACGTTGCTGCGCGACCTTGCCGTCGGCGCCGATGCGCAGCCACGATCCGGCGGGCAGCTTGGCGATGTCCTTGAACAGCGTCTTGGGCGCCGGCGTGGTGAGGAAGGAGAGGTAGTGGTAGAGCGCTTCGTCATCGACGGCGCGGCGGCGCGAGGGGTCGGCGAGGATCGCCTTGATCTCCGAGGCGAAGGCCACGCCACGCTCGTCGAGCGCGTAGTAGAGCGGCTTGATGCCGATGCGGTCGCGCACCAGCCACAGCGCCTTGTCGCGGCTGTCCCACAGCGCGAAGGCGAACATGCCGCGGAATCTATGCAGACAGTCGATGCCCCATTCCGCGAAGGCATGCAGGACCATTTCGGTATCGGAATGGTCGGTCTTCCAGGCATATTTGCCCAGCGCGCTCAGCTCTTTGCGGATCTCGGCGTGGTTATAGATCTCGCCGTTGTAGACGATGGTCAGGCGGCCATCCGCCGCGTGCATCGGCTGCAACGCCGCTTCCGAGAGATCGATGATGGCGAGCCGGCGATGGGCAAGGCCGACGCGGCCGTCCGGCGAGCGCCACAGACCGACGCCATCGGGTCCGCGATGGGCCATGGTGTCGCGCATCGCCGCGAGCAGATTGTCGCTCACCGCGCTGCGCGCCGCGTCAAAATTCAGCAATCCGGCAATGCCGCACATGGGACTAGGGCGCTTTCGTCGCGCGAATGGCGATGTAGATGCCGAGCCACTCCGGCAACAGGCGGCCGAGCCAGCCGGGCAAAAGCTGGCGATCATAGGGCGTCAGGATCGGCCACGCGTCCACACGCGCAAAACCGGCAAACAGGTGGCGGATTTCGGCCAGCGTGTACGCCTTGGTGCCGGGGCTCTCGAAATGATGCGCCATGACGTCGGATAGCGTGCGCCAGGGTTTGCCCTTAAGCGCGGCGTGCTTCAGCCACTCCTTGAGCACGCTTGCCGACCACCGCTTGTACATCATGCCGCGGAACTCGCCGCGTGGATTCAGCACGCGATGGATCTCGGCGATGATACGCGCGGGATGCGCGGCATGGTGGATCACGCCCCACGACCAGACGAGATCGAATGTGCCGTCGGCGAAGGGCAGCGTCTCGGCATCGACTCGTTGCAATTGCGAGGTCAGTCCGTAGAGCGCGAGCCGCTGCCGCGTCGTCTCGATCGCCGCGTCGGTCAAGTCGACGCCGTGGCATTCGGCGCCGGCGCGCGCCCATTGCAGGTGGTCGGTGCCGGCGCCGACGCCGACCTCGAGGATGCGCTTGCCGCGATGACGGGTGAACTGGGCGAGCCCATGAATGAACGGCTCCTTGGCGTAGCGATTCTCCTCGACCGCCTCGAACCACGCGCGCGTGCCCGGCGCCAGCGGGCCGGTGACGCGTTCGCCGGTGCCGCACGGTTCCTGCTCCCAAAAGGCGCGGACGTCATCGTTCGGCGCATCGCTCATGCTGCCGCCGCGATCAGTGTGTCCTGAAAACGCTGCCGCACTGCCGCCGCATCGTGATTTTTGCGCAGGACGGCGCGGGCAGTTTCGACCAACCGCGTGCGCAACGCCTGATCGTCGAGCAGGCGCGTCACCGCCTCGCGCAACACTGCCGCATCGCGCGCGCCGACGACATGGCCCCAGCCTTCATCCGCGGCATAGGCCACCTGAGCCGCCTCGCGCGGACCATGGACCAGGACCGGCGTTCCGGAGGCGAGATAGGCGGGCAGCTTGGTCGGCATCGATAAGCGGACGAGACTCAGACTGTCGGCATCGAAGTTGACGGGCAGCACGAGCATGTCGGCAGAGGCGATGCGGCGGAAGAACGCGGAATCGTCGGTGATCGTATCGTGCAGGCGCACGCAGGGCGCAATCTCCAGCTGCGGCCGGAAGCGCTCGGCAAGATGGGCCGAGCTATGGATGTCGAGGCGGATGCGCCGGCCCGCCGCCGCCAACCCGGCCACCGCCCGGGCGATGTCGACCAGACTGGAGAGCTGGGCATTGTCGAAGATCGAGCCGACATAGAGCAATTGCGCGGGATCGCCGACTGGCCTGGGGGCGTCATCGAGCGCCAGCGGCAGCTGCGTCAGATCGAGCGCGTTCTGAAACGCGGTGAACGACGCGCTGTAGCGCGCCGCGTAGGCATGGGCCATCGCGTCGCCGATCGCCAGGCGTGCGCGCGCCGAGCCGACAAGACGGCGGATCAGTGCCTGCATGCGCCGGCGTGGCAATGCCGACAGGAGACCGCCGCGATAGAGATGCGACGGCCAGTCATCCATGAAGTGGATGACGAGCGGCAGGCCGAACCGGGTCCGGATCGCGTCGATCAACTCCATCATGCCGATCGTGCCGAGAATCGTGTAGAGAAGCTGCGGCCGGAACGCGTCGATCCATTCCGCGAGCTGCGGCGTGAGACGACCCGCGTCCGGCCAGGCATTGCCGATGACGAAGGTCTTGAGCTGCCGCACCAGGCCCGGCGGCGCCACGGCGGGGGCGGGGCCGGTAACCGGCATCTCGGCGGCGTGGGCACGGCGCGGCCAGCGATCGATCTCGCGCCGCGACAGGCGGTAGTACAGTCGACACACGTCATCCGTCGTGGGCACCATGTCATTGTGGACGGTGGCCAGGCGGTCGGCCGGCCAGCCACGAAACAGATTGCCGAAGGTGATGCCGCCGCCGGTCACGCGATTGAATGCGGCCGAGGTGATAAACAGGACGCGGGGGCGTGGAGCGGCCGCGGCCTCGCCCATGCGCGATCGATCTTCAGGCGAAGCGTAGATTGCTGATACCAAGGGCCAGACGTCTCGCTTGGTTCGCCATGCGCAGGGGATGCTTGAACAGGGGATCGATGCCGAAGCGGAATCCCGGACTGGCCTGGCGCAATTCTTCGATCGCCGCGCGCAGCCTGCGCAAATAAGGATGATAGATGTGCCGTGCCGCCTCCATCGGCACCTTCATATGACCGGCGTAAAGGTCGAACAGCCGCGCCCCGTAGATCTGCAACCCCTGAAAGTGGAAGAGCAACAGTTCGTCGTCGTCGAGACGGACTGCTCCGTCGCGTGCCGCCACGCGGTAACCTTCGATGTTCCACGGGCCGGCGTTGAGGCCCTTGCACGCCGAGACGCGAATGCCGTCGAACAGCGCTGGAAGCTGTTCCAGATATTTTTGGTCGCCGCAGGCGCCGTTGGTCGGCACGTTGGGGCAGAATTCGAGACAGCGTTCCGTCCACCATGCGAGCGCGCGATGGCCTTCCGCGCCATTGCGGATGGCGATGTAGCCGGCGTTGTAGCGCCCGCTCGGCGCGGCGAGCACGGCGAATTCGGGCGTGGCGAAACGGTGGTCGGTCAGCACGACATTTGCCGCCGCGTCGGCGGCGAGCCGTTGTCCGGGTCGCCGAACGCCATCATGTCGCCGTCGAGATAGATCGCCCAGTCTGGCGACGGGCATCTCGCCAGGGCGTGACGCAGAACGATCGGCTTTGCGGTCCAGCAATATTCGTTGAGAGCGCGGCCGGGTTTGACGGCGCGCAGCTCGTCAGTCTCGAACTCGCCGATACGCACGATGCGCGCCTTGGGCAGATGCAGGCCTTCAAGCAGGTCGGCGCAGTGTTCATCCATGCAGTAGAAGGCGAAGTAATTCTTTCCGAGGAAGGGCTCCAGAGAGCGATAAAGACAAAGCGCCCGCGCGGCATAGTAGATAGTGATGATTGTGAGATATTGCGTCTTCATAGCGTGGGTTGTGCCGCAAGCCGGGACACTTCGATGATGCGGTCGATGCCGTCTTCGAAGCTGATCGAAGGTCGCCAACCGGTCGCGCGCGCCAGACGGGCGGGGTCGCCAACGAGCCACCGCGGATCTTCGGTGCGATAAGGTTGCGCGCCGAACTGCAGCAAGTCTTCCGGCGCGCCGAGGCGGGCGGCGACCAGCCTTGCCGCCGCGCGCACGGTGGTCGCGTGCCCGGTGCAGATGTTGTAGGCGGCATAGGGTGGAACGGAGTCGGCCGCGGCCACAGCTTCGAGCCCTGCAGCGACGTCGTCGACG
>JACQDQ010000505.1 GCA_016201015.1 Pseudomonadota bacterium
CAGCCAGCCGCCGAACGCGATACGCGGGGCGTGCTGACGTTCGTGAACGAGAACGACCTGTACGCGTTCACGAACTCCGATCGCCACTATACGAACGGCGTGCGCCTGGCGTGGCTGTCGGCCGATGCCGACTTGCCGGAATGGGCAAGTGCGCTCGGCGACGAGCTTCCGTTCCTCGACCCCGGCGCGTCACGACGCATCGGCTGGGCCCTCGGCCACAACATTTACACGCCTGAGGACAAGACGCGGCGCGATCTCATCCGCGATGATCGTCCCTACGCCGGCTGGCTCTATGCGGGATTCGCCCTGCAGTCTGAATCGCCAAACCGACTCGATACGTTGGAACTCGATGTCGGCGTTGTCGGGCCGGCGGCGTTCGGCCGCGAAGTGCAGAATCACTGGCACCGCGTGATTGGCGCCGACCCGGCCAACGGCTGGAACAACCAGCTCAAAAACGAGCCGGGCGTGGCCCTCGTCTTCGAGCGCAAATGGCGAAAAATATGGGAGCTGCCGACCGGCGGCGGTCTTGGCTTCGACGCAATTCCGCACATCTCGGCCAGCCTCGGCAACGTGGCGACCTACGGCGCCGTCGGCGCCACGCTCCGCTTCGGTCACGATCTCGGCGCCGATTTCGGGCCGCCGCGCATCCGCCCGGCTCTGCCCGGCTCGGGCTCGTTCAAATTGAACGACGGCCTGGCCGGCTATCTGTTCGTCGGCGCCGAAGGCCGCGCCGTCGCCCGTGACATCTTCCTCGACGGCAACACCTTCGCCGAAAGTCACTCGGTGTCGAAGAAGCCCATTGTCGGAGACTTCCAGGCGGGCTTCGCGCTCCTCTTCAATACCGCGCGTGTCTCCTTCACCCAGGTCGTGCGCACGAAGGAATTCGACGGTCAGAATCGGCCGGATTTCTTCGGCTCGATCAGCCTCTCGCTGCGGTTCTGACGTGAAGTGCGCCGGTCCAATCGCATTGCTTGCATGTGATGACGCGGCTGTTAACATGCGTCGCAGCGAACCAAGAAGCGCCGGAGGGCACGTCATGAAACGATATCTTGCTGTTCTATCGATTTTAGGCGTGACGCTGACGGCAGCCGCGCCTGCGGTTGCCGAATATCCCGACCGCGCCATCAAGATGATCGTGCCATGGCCCGCCGGCGGCGACACCGACAACATCTTCCGGCCCTTTGCGCCAGTCATGCAGAAATATCTCGGTCAGACGGTCGTGATCGCCAATGTCGGCGGCGCCTCCGGTACGGTCGGCGCGCGCGAGGCGCGCAATGCGCCGCCCGACGGCTACACGCTGTACGCGGTGCATGACTACATCCATTCGACTTACTACACCGGCGTGACCGACATCAATTATTGGGATTTCGAGCCGATATGCCTCATCTCGGCGACGCCGTCGGTGCTGACCGCCAGCCCCAAGACGACGTGGAAGACGTGGCAAGAACTGCTCGAAGACGCGAAGCAACGGCCGGGCCAGATCTCGGTCGGCGCCACGCTCGGCTCGACCAGCCATTTCTTCCCGGCGCTGATCGAGCAGGCCGCCAAAATCAAATTCAAATACGTGTCTTATGACGGTCTCGCGCCGCGCATGAATGCGCTGCTCGGCGGACACACCGATCTCACCGACTCGAATCTCACCCAGAAGGGCAAGGTTGACGCCGGCCTGCTCAAATTCCTCGCCATCGCCAGCCCGCAGCGCGACCCCGAAATCCCCAACGTGCCGACGCTCAAGGAGCTGGGCATCAATGTCGTCTTCGAGGTCTCGCGCGGCCTGATGGTGCCGAAGAGCACGCCGGAGGCGGTGCGCGCCAAGCTCGGCTCCGCCTGCGGCCAGGCGGCGAAAGAAGCCGAATTCGCGCAGGCGATGAAGATCCAGGGTACGCGCGTCAGCTATCTCGACAGCAAGGCCTATGCCGTGTTCCTGAAAGAGAATGATGAGCTCAATAAGAACGTCTCTCGCGACCTTGGATTGTTGAAGCGGTGAGGTTGGGCCGGGATGGCGTTGCCGGAGTGCTTTGCCTCGCGCTGAGCCTCGGCCTGCTTGTCTTGACCCGCGGCCTGCCACAATCGGTCCTGGTGCCGGTGGGGCCGGCCTTCTATCCCCGCATCGTACTCATCGCGATGGCGGCGCTCAGCGCGATACTTATTACATCGGACGTGCTGGTGCAGCGGCGCGCGCGCGGCGGCGAAGTTAGGGCGCCCAAAGCCGGGCCGTCGCCCGCCTACGGCCTCGTCCTTCTCGTCTTTGCCTTCTTCGGCGGCTACGTGATCTTGCTGCCCGAAATCGGCTACCGGCTCGCGACCTTCCTTTTCGTCGCCGCATTGCAGGTACTGCTCTCTACGCCGAAGACGCCGTCCCAATGGTTGCGCCTATGTGCCATCGCATTGGGAACGACGATCGTCACCTACTTCACCTTCGAACTGTACCTGGCGGTCCTATTGCCGCGCGGCGAACTGACGGGATTTTGAGCGATGTTCGACCTTCTGGCCCATGGTCTCGTCACAGTCCTGCAACTCAAGTACCTGACACCGCTGTTCGTCGGCACGCTGGCCGGGGTCGTCGGCGGGGCGCTGCCGGGCGTCACCATCACCATGACGATCATCGTCGTCCTGCCGTTCACCTTCGGCCTCGACCCGCTGCAAGGCCTCGCCGCGATGACCGGCGTCTATGTCGGCGGC
>JACQDQ010000499.1 GCA_016201015.1 Pseudomonadota bacterium
CAGCCGGTGAGCAGCGCGACGCGCAGGCGGCGCTGGCCCACGGCCGGGTAAGTCTGCGGCCGGTCGGCTGGCGACGGCGTCGGCAGCGCAGGTGGCGCCAGCCCAAGCATCGCGCCGAGCCGACCCGGAAGATAGCGCGCCATCGGCCGTGCCAGCCTCGCGCCGACCAGGCTGGCGCGGAACAGCAGCGGCCGGGTCAGCACCAAGCCAAGCAGCCGCCGCAGCCAGCGATCGAGCAACGGCCGGCGGAACGTGCGCTCGATATGAGCGCGCGCCTGATCGACCAGGTGCATGTAATGCACGCCGGACGGACAGGTGGTCATACAGGCGAGGCAGGACAGGCAACGATCAATATGCTTCGCGACCTTGGCGGTCGCCGGCTTGCTCTGCTCCAGCATCTCCTTGATCAGGTAGATGCGCCCGCGCGGCGAATCCAGCTCGTCGCCGAGCAGCACATAGGTCGGGCAGGTCGCAGTGCAGAAGCCGCAATGCACGCAAGCGCGCAGAATCTTCTCCGCTTCGTGCACATCCGGATCGGCAAGCTGGGCCAGGGTAAAGTTGGTCTGCATGGCCGCTAGTCGCTTACCTCGGCCCGCGAGGCACCGCGGCGGAAATGGGTAAACTCCAGGGCCGCGGGCTCGTCCGCCTTGTCGCGGTAGGGCCCGATCTTGAAATATTGCTTCACGCGCGGATCGCCGTCGCCGAACGGGCCGCTCGCAACGCCGGTCAGCTTGCCGTCGGCATATAGCTCGATGCGGCCCGCCGGCCCGGTCTTGATGAAGACGAGAAAATCGATTGGCCGTTCGCCAATGCCCGGCAATGGCGCGGGATGCTCGACCACGGTCGCCGGCGTGCAAACGACGTAGTGTCGCAGCCGCCGCGGCGGCAACCCGCTTGCGTCCTTGGCAAGCAGCACGCGAAGCTGCGGCGCGTCGTCCCCGTCGAATGCCGCAAGTCCATGACCGGGCGGACAGGCGCCGTTCGCCGCCGGCCGCGGATCGCCGTCGCGACGGCGATCGTAGGATTGCTCGACAGTGGCAAAAAGTTGCCGGTTCTCGAAGCGAATGGCGAAGACCGGGCTCGCATCGTTGAAGCCCCGATACGATGTCTTGAGCTGCGCGGCCACGAAACGCGTATCGTTCTTCGGAAATTCCGCCGGAACCCGCATCGAGAAGCGATACCAGACGGCGCTGCCGCCCGGCAATTGCACGGCGGGCGATTCGCGCAGCTCGGAGCGATCGTAGAGTCCGGGACCGTCCAGCGCTGCTCGCATGAGCGCGTCCCGTCGGACGGTCAGCCGCACGCCGCCGGCACTCAGCAACTCAATCACGCCGTTCGGGTTGCGGTTGCGCCAATAAGTGAAATACTGGAAGACGATATCGTCGTCCGGCGGCCTGACTTGCGCGGCGACGAAATCGTCGCGCAGGGCGATCGCGTCGGTGGCATGGGATTCGGTCGCCACCGCCAGCGCGGCCAAGATGAGCATCACCCGCATCGTCACACCCCCAAATACATGCGGCCCCGATTGAGGACGCGCTTCGGGTCGAAGGCGTCCTTGGTTCGCGCCGTGAGTCCGGCGAGCGCCGGAGGCTGCGGCTCGAACACCGGCACCATCGCGCGCAGCCCGTCCGGCGCACGCAGCAGCGTCGCATGACCACCGCTCGCCGCGATCTGCGCGCGGATGATTGCGGCGCCGCCATCGCCGTCCGGCGCAACCGCAAGCCAGACCAGGCCGCAGCCCCAATCGCCAAAGAACTCGGCTGAAAGCCTCGCGCTTACGTTCGCGACGAGAGCCGGCATCGCGGTCGGCGGCACCGAGACGCGCCAGATCGCCCTGCCGGCGGCGGGCAGCAGCGCGGCGACGTCGCCGATCTCGCGCCACAGCGTGGCGGAGTTCATGCTGTGCAGCTCCTCGAGCGCGCCGCGCGGCGCGAGTTGTTTGCGCAATGCATCGCAGCGCGCGGCGACCGAGAGTTCTGTTCCTTCGACGCGCACCGCCGCGGCTGCGGTGCCGGCGCCGCGCACGAAATCGACGGCCGAGCGCTTGGCAACCGCCTGCGGCAGATAGGCAGCGCCCGACACTTCCCATGGGCTGTTGAGGGCGTCGGCCAGCGTCGCAACGGCGCCGGCCGCATCGAGCCCGAAGATGAGGACGGTGCGTGTCTTGTCCGGCGCCGGCATCACTTTGACCGTCACCTCGGTCATCACCGCCAGCGTGCCGAAGGAGCCGGCGATCAGCTTGCACACATCGTAGCCGGTGACGTTCTTGACCACGCGGCCGCCCGCCTTGAACGTCTCGCCGCGGCCCGATACGCCGGCGAAACCGAGGAAGTGATCGCGGGCGGCGCCCGCCTTGACGCGCCGCGGCCCGGCGAGATTGCACGCCAGCGCTCCGGCGAGTGTGCCGGAGCCGACCTCGCCGCCGAGCAACGGGCCGTAATCGGACGGCTCGAAGGCGAGAAACTGCCGCCTTTCGGCGAGCAAGTCTTCGATCGCGCGCAACGGCGTTGCGGCGCGCGCGGTCAGCACCAGCTCCTCCGGCTCGTAGTCGGTCACGCCGGAGATACTCGAGACATCGAGGCGGGCGCGTGCTTCTACCGGCCGGCCGTAGCCGCGCTTCGAACCGGCGCCAATCACCTCAAGCGGCACGTCCTCCGCCACCGCCCAGGCGACGGCATCGCGCAGCTCGGCCGCGTCGCCCGGCTTCAGCGTATCGGCCACTTCAGAACCGCGGCAGATCGGGAAAGCGCATCTCGCCGCGATGGACGTGCACGCGGCCAAGCTCGGCGCAGCGATGCAGCACCGGGAACACCTTGCCGGGATTGAGCAGCCCTTCCGCATCGAAGGCACATTTGAGGCGCTGCTGCTGCTTGAGATCGTCGTCGCTGAACATCGTGCCCATGAGGTCGCGCTTCTCGACGCCGACGCCGTGCTCGCCGGTGAGCACGCCGCCGACCTCGACGCACAGTTTGAGGATATCGGCGCCGAACGCCTCGGCCCGCTCGAGCTCGCCTGGCCGATTGGCGTCGTAGAGGATGAGCGGGTGCAGATTGCCGTCACCGGCGTGGAAGACGTTGGCGACGCGCAGGCCGTGCTTGGCCGACATCTCGGTCATGCGGGTCAATACGAACGGCAAGCGCTTGCGCGGGATGGTGCCGTCCATGCAGAAATAATCTGGCGAGAGGCGACCCACCGCCGGAAACGCCGCCTTGCGACCGGCCCAGAATCGCGACCGCTCTTCCTCGCTCTGGCTGAGGCGCGCATAGACCGCACCTTTGTCGCGCGCGATCGCCTCCACCGCGGCGATCAGCTCATCGACCTCCGCCGCCGGCCCGTCGAGCTCGACGATCAGCAGCGCCTCGACATCGAGCGGGTAGCCGGCATGGACGAATGCCTCGGCGGCGTGGATCGCCGGCCGGTCCATCATCTCCATGCCACCGGGAATGATGCCGGCGGCGATGATCGCCGCGACGCAGGCGCCTGCCGATTCCGAGGATGGGAAACCGACAAGGACCGCTCGCGCCGTCTCCGGCCGCTTGAGCAGGCGCACCGTCACCTCGGTGATGACGCCGAGCAGCCCCTCGGAGCCGGTCACTACGCCGAGCAGGTCGTAGCCGCCGGCATCGTAGTGCTTGCCGCCGAGACGCACGACCTCGCCGGTCATCAACACCAGCTCGACGCCCAGCACGTTGTTGGTGGTGAGACCGTATTTGAGGCAGTGCACGCCGCCTGAATTCTCGGCGACGTTGCCGCCGATGGTGCAGGCGATCTGGCTGGACGGATCGGGCGCGTAGTAGAAGCCGTCCGTCGCCACCGCGTCGGTGATGCCGAGATTGGTCACGCCGGGCTGCACCACCGCGCAGCGATTGGCAAAATCGATCTCGAGGATGCGGTTGAACTTGCCGAGGCCAAGCAAGACGCCGTCGGCGAGCGGCAGCGCGCCGCCGGAGAGAGAGGTGCCGGCGCCGCGCGGCACCACCTTCACCTTGTTCGCGTGGCAGTAATTGAGGACCGCAGCGACCTGTGCGGTGGTCGAGGGCAGGCACACCACCATCGGCAACTGGCGATAGGCGGTGAGCGCGTCGCACTCATACGCGCGGCGCTCCTCGGCATCGGCGATCACGCCTTCACCGGGGATGATCGCCCGGAGCGCGGCGACGATCTCGGCACGGCGTGCCAGGATCGCCTCATCGGCGGCCGGCATCTTCATGGGCGCGCGTCTCCCGACCGGGTCTTCTGCCCATGACTTAGCGAGCCCGCTGCGCGAAGTCCAGATGTGGACGTCGCCTGCGGCAGCCGACCGGAGATTCGATTGGCCCGAACGGGCCGGAAATTCAGCCCTGGCGCGCCTTATAGCGGGGGTTGGTCTTGTTGATCACGTAGACCCGCCCCTTGCGCCGCACGATGCGGCAGTTCTTGTCGCGCTTCTTGGCCGATTTCAGGGAGTTGATGACTTTCATGCCGCCCGCCGCGATACCGCCATTGCCCGCCACCGAGGCCCGCAAGGCCCCGGAAAGCGCCGGACCATACGGGCTCGCCTTGGTCCTGTCAACCGAGCGTGGCTGACGGCCGAACGTCGCTCAATTCCGTTTGAGAGCGAGGATCCGCACCATGCGCAGATCGCCGGAATCCAGCGCGGCGACGCGCTTGGTCCACAGCTCGATCTCGTGCACGAGCAGGCGGGAATCCTCGGCCGAAAGTGCGCCGGGCTTCAGGGCAGTGGTCAGGTTCTGCCAACCCTGCAGCACGATGCCCTTGAACTCGGCCGACATATCCTCGGCGATCCGCACGTCCATCTTGAGTTCCTTGAGGTCGCGCTGGAAGTCCTCGATCACGCCGGGGCGCTGCGTCTGGTCCTCGGCCGTCATCCAGGCATCGATCGCCGGCGAGCGCACGCCTTGCTGGCGCAGGACGAAGTCGATGAACATCATCTGTCCGCCGGCCTTCAGCGCCTTCTCCATCTGCATCAGCAGCCGCTTCTTGTCGGCCAATGCGCAGAAGAGATGTCGGGCAAAAATCGCGTCGTATTTGCGCTGCGGCAGCTCGACGGCGGCCGGGTCGAACCACTGGATCGGCGCCTTCTTGGCCAGGCCGGCCATCTCCGATTTTCCCATGCCGGCCGTGGCCAGCCCCTGCGACGCTTCCATGCCGAGCGCCCAGACGCCCAGCGTCTTGTTGATCGCGCGCGTCGCGCCGCCGAGGCCGCAGCCGAGGTCGAGAAACGATTTTTCCTTGGTGAGGCCGAACGGCTTCACCATCTTGAGCACGTGCTCGGCACCGCCGGGGAACGAGAATCCATCGCTCCAGATCAGCTCGGCGACCTTGATGCGCGCGCCCGACCATTTGTCCGGCACCGTATTCGTCACCTTCTGCGGCGCCGGAATCTCGATTTCGGCCGCCTGCGCCGGCTCTGCCGGCGCCGCCGGCGGCGGCGGCGGCGCGACACCCTGCCACCAGGCCCGCAAGCATGCCCGCCGATGGGCCTGCGCGTCCCACTGCGCCCGCACCTTGCCAAGCAGCCGCGCTAGCGGATTCGGCGCGGCCTGTGCCGGCGCTGCCGCGGCAGCTTCGGGGACGACGCCCTGTGGCACGGCGAAGCGCCGAAATGGTCCGACCCGCAATAAACCAAGAATGGACATGCGACGACGTAATGCTCCGAAATAGCCAAAACCAGCAGCGTCGAATGCTGCTTTTGGCGCTCGTCTAGTTTGTCATTGCAACGTTAACGAAACGTAAGTGTAACAATGCCTATCGCGCCGCACGGCCCGAGTCGCTTTTTTCCAAGCCACGGCATTACTTAAATGGCGGGTGACGGCGATCACAGCCAGCCGCATTTGTCTGTGGTTTAATTCAAATGTCGATTTGATGCGTAGATCTGCGCGAGGCCACCCCTGCCTTAATAGCTTGCAGCCACCTGCCGACGGCGATGACCGGCCCTCCCCCCGCCTAGGTCTCGGCCGCGCTCAGACGCCGGCACTCCGTCAAGTATGATCGACGAACCGGCCATCATCGCTTGGTCGCGAGCGCGACTCACGTCGCCGTCGGCAGGACCAAGCGAGTGATCCATCGGACAACATGACCGATGTGTCCGCTCCCTTGGCGAGAAAAATGACTCGCGGGCGGCCCGGCCGATTTGCCACTATGCCGGCACCGCTCTGGGGAATTGCAACGAATGTTGAACGCCGCGATTGTCGGTCTCGGCCGCTGGGGGCAGACGCTGGTCGCCTCGGCACAAGGAAAGAGCGAGAAGCTTCGCTTCGTCGCCGGCGTCACCGGGACGCTGGCCAAGGCCGAGGCCTTCGCCAAGACGCACGGCATTCCGCTCGGCAAGGACTATGGAGCCGTGCTCAAGGACCCGAAGATACAGGGGGTGGTCCTGGCCACGCCACACAGCCTGCACGCCCGCCAAGTGGCGGAGGCGGCTGCGGCCGGCAAGCATGTGTTCGTCGAGAAGCCGTTCACCCTGACCAAGGCCACGGCCGAGCAGGCAGCGGCGGCCTGCGCCAAAGCCAAGGTGGTGCTGGCGATCGGCCACAATCGCCGCTTCCTGCCGGCGATGGCGCGGCTCAAACAGGCAATCGCCGACGGCCAGCTCGGCACATTGCAGCACGTCGAGGCGACCTTCGCCGCGCCCGGCGGCTTCCGCTACCAGCCGGGCACGTGGCGCGCCGATCCCGATGAAAGCCCGGCCGGCGGCATGGCCGGCCTCGGCATTCACGTGATCGATGCGATGATCGACATGTTCGGCCGCATCACGGCGGTGTGCGTCAACAGCTTAAAGCGGTCGGTCGCTACCGATCTCGACGACACCACCTCGATGCTGCTGTGGTTCGAGAACGGCATGTCGGGCTATCTCGGCACTCTGATGGCGACGGCGCCGATCTGGCGCCTGCAGGTGTTCGGCGCCAAGCAGTGGATCGAAATGCGCGGGCAGCGTCGCCTCGTCGTCGGTCATCTCGAAGGCGAGCGCGACCAGATCGAGTTTCCGGTAGTCGACATCGAGCGCGCCGAGCTCGAGGCCTTCGCCGACGCGGCGACCGGCGGCGCGCCTTACCCGGTCACGCACGAGCAGGCGATCCACGGCATCGCCGTGTTCGAGGCGATCGCCAAGGGCGCACGCGCGCCGGAGACGATCAGGGTCGCGTAAGGGTCAGGCGCCCGCGGCGGCAATCAATCGAACGTCACCATCTCCGCCGCGGCGGCGCGGTCATAACCGATGCTGGCGCGCAGGAGCTGGCGCGTATAGGCCTCGCGCGGCGCCCCGGCGCGCAGTTGGTCGACCGTCATCTCCTCGACGATGCGGCCGGCATTCATCACCACCAGCCGCGCGCACATATGGGCGATGACCGCGAGGTTATGGCTGACCAGGACGTAGGTCAGCCCGTGCTCGCGCTTCAGCCGCGTCAGCAGGTTGAGGATTTCCGCCTGCACCGACACATCGAGCGATGAAGTCGGCTCATCGAGCAGCAGGATCTTCGGCTCGAGGATGAGCGCGCGGGCAATCGCCACGCGCTGGCGCTGGCCGCCCGAGAGCTGATGCGGGTAGCGGAAGCGGAAGGTCGGGCCGAGGCCGACATCGGCAAGCGCCGAATCGATGCGGGCGTCGGCGTCGCCCAGGCCGTGGATGGCGATCGGCTCCGACAGGATGCGGTCGACCGTGTGGCGCGGATGCAGCGAGGCATAAGGGTCCTGAAACACCATCTGCACGCGCTTGTAAAAGGCGCGGTCGCGCCGCTTCCCCTGCATCTCGCCGGCGATCGCAATGCGGCCGGCCGACGCCGGCGCCAGTCCGCACAGCGCCCGCAGCACCGTCGACTTGCCCGAGCCGGATTCGCCGACCAGGCCGAACACCTCGCCTGCGGCGACGTGGAAGGTGATGCCGCGCACCGCATGCACCGTCTTGGCGCCGTGGCCGAACACCACTGAAAGATTTTCGACCTCGATCACGGCAGCTTCCCGTCGCGCCAGGCCGGATCGCGCATCAGCGTCGGCAGCTCGGCGCGTGGTACATCGACGCGCGGCAGCGATTGCAGCAAGCCCTGCGTATAGGGATGGCGGGCGGCGGCAAGCTCGGCGGCGCGGCAGGTCTCGACGACGCGGCCGGCATACATGATGAGCACGCGGTCGCAGAACGACGCGACGAGGTTGAGGTCGTGGCTGATGAAGATGAGGCCCATGCCGCGCTGCCTCACGAGATCGTCGAGGATGGCGAGCACCTGCATCTGCACCGTCACATCGAGCGCCGAGGTCGGCTCGTCGGCGATCAGCAGGTCGGGGTCCGGGGCCAGCATCATGGCGATCATGATGCGCTGGCCCATGCCGCCCGAGACCTCGTGCGGGTAGAGGTCGTAGACCCGAGCCGGATCGCGGATGCGCACGGCCGCCAGCATATCGAGGGCACGGTCCCGCCCCGCGGCGACCGAGCCCTGCCCATGCGCGCGATAAGCCTCGGCGATCTGCCGGCCCACCGTCATCACCGGGTTCAGCGAGAATTTCGGGTCCTGCATCACCATGGCGATGCGGCGGCCGCGAATGTCGCGCATGGCCACCTCGTCGCACTGCATGAGATCGGTGCCGTCGAAGGCGATCCGCTTGGCGCGCACCTCGCCCGGCGGCGGCACCAGGCGCAGAATGGCGCGCCCGGTCACCGACTTGCCGGAGCCGGACTCGCCGACGATGCCGAGCCGCTCGCGCCCCAGTGCGAAGCTGACGCCACGCACCGCCTCGACCACGCCGTGCCGCGTGTGGAAGCGCACCGACAGATCGTCGACCGCCAGCAGCGTCGCGTCGTTCATTGGCTCTTGGGGTCGATCACGTCGCGCAGCCCGTCGCCGAGCAGGTTGAAGCCGAGGCTGACGACGAAGATGGCGATGCCGGGAATCGTCGCCACCCACCACTGGTCGAGCAGGAACTTGCGCCCGGTCGAGATCATCGCCCCCCATTCCGGCATCGGCGGCTGCGCGCCCAGCCCCAGGAAGCCGAGTCCGGCGGCGGTGAGGATGATGCCGGCCATGTCGAGCGTCACGCGCACGATGACCGAGGCGGTGCACAGCGGCACGACATGGCCGAGGATGATGCGCGCCGTCCCCGCCCCTTGCAGCCGCACGGCGGCGATGAAGTCGCTGTTGCGGATGGTCAGTGTCTCGGCCCGCGCGATGCGCGCGTAGGGTGGCCAGGCGGTGAGGGCGATGGCGATCACCGCATTTTCGATGCTGGGACCCAGCGCCGAGACGAGGGCCAGCGCCAGGATCAGGCGCGGAAAGGCGAGGAACACATCGGTGATGCGCATCAGCACCGCATCGACCCAGCCGCCGACGAAGCCGGCGACCGTGCCGACCAGCAGCCCGATCGGCGCCACCATGATCACCACCATGCCGACGATGACGAGCGTGATGCGCGCGCCGTAGACGATGCGCGCGTAGATGTCGCGGCCCAGCTCGTCGGTGCCGAACCAATGCTCGATGCTGGGCGGCTGCAGGCGAATTCCCAAGTCCTGGGCGATCGGCGAGTACGGCGCGAGTATCGGCGCGACGACCGCCACCGCGATCAATGCCAGCACGATGACGAGGCCGACCAGCGCCAGCGGATTGCGCAGGAAGGCGAGCGCCGCGACATAGGCCTGCCCTAGCCGTGCCTGCGTACGCGAGTGCGGCGCCTCGGTCAGCAGCCAGGCGCGCAGGGTCGGCGTATCGGGATGGACGTCGTTCATCGGGCGCGCGGATCGACCAGGCGGTAGAGCACGTCGGACAGCATGTTGATGCCGATGAAGACCGACCCGACGACGATGGTGCCGCCGAGCACGGCGTTCATGTCGGCACTGAACAGCGAGCTGGTGATGTACTGGCCGAGACCCGGCCAGGCGAACACCGTCTCGGTCAGCACCGACCCTTCGAGCAGGTTGGCGTAGGACAACGCGATCACCGTGATCAGCGGCACCATGACGTTGCCCAGCGCGTGGCGCCAGACGACGCGCCGCTCCGACAAGCCCTTGACCCGCGCCGTGGTGATGTATTCCTGCCGCAACTGCTCCAGCATGAAGCTGCGCGTCATGCGGCTGATATAGGCGAGCGAGAAATAGCCGAGGATCGCGGCCGGCAGAATGACGTGGCTGAACGCCGAGGCGAACACCTCCCACTCGCCGGCCATCGCCGAATCGATGAGGATCACGCCGGTCACCGGCGCCACCAGATCGTCGAACGCGACGTCGAGTCGGCCGGGCCCCGCCACCCAGCCGAGCCTGGCGTAGAACAGCAGCAGGCCGACCAGGCCGAGCCAGAAAACCGGCACCGAATAGCCGACCAGACCGGCGACGCGGATAACCTGATCTTGCCAGCGGTCGCGATTGACGGCGGCGATCACGCCCATCGGCACGCCGAGCGCGACGCCGATGATCGTCGCCACCGAGGCGAGCTCGAGCGTCGCCGGGAACACGCGCTTGATGTCGTCGAGCACGGTGTTCGCCGTCATCACCGAATTGCCGAAATCGCCGCCCAGCACCCTGGTGCAGTAGATCCAGAACTGGTGGTAGAGCGGCAAATCCAGGCCGAGCTCGATGCGCACCCGCTCATAGACCGCCGCCGGGGCGCGGTCGCCGACCGCCGCCAGCACCGGATCGATCGGCACCACGCGGCCGATCAGAAACGTCACCAGCAGCAGGCCGAGAAAGGTCAGCGCGACGGTGCCCAGCAAGCGCGCCGCTGTCATAAGGTGGCGCGCCAGCGGCGCGTGCCGCGCGGTCGCGGAAGGTGATGTCACGAGAGGAACGCGTAGGGGCGGGTTTGATCCTTCGACTCGCGGACCTCATCCTGAGGAGCCGCGCCGCAATTCGGCGGCCCGGCGTCTCGAAGGAGAGGTTCGCGGCTCAGGATGAGGCCCGCCCCTACATCAGCCTTAAGCTCACTTCTTGATCGCGTGGTAGAGGTTGTTGTCGAAGCTCGGCCCCATGATGAAGCCGGTGACGCCCTTGCGCGCCGCCGACACCTCCACCTGCTGGTACATGATGATGAAAGGCGAGCTCTGCTGGTGCTCGCGCTGCAGTTCGAGATAAGTCTGCTCGCGCTTCTTGGCGTCGGTCTCCAGCACCGCGGCCTTGGTCTTGGCGGTCATCGCCGGGATGTCCCAGGCATTGCGCCAGGCCAGCGTCTTCGACCGCGCGTTGTCGGTGTTGTCCTCGTTCATGGCATAGGTCTCGGCATTGGTGTGCGGGTCCTGATAGTCCGGGCCCCAGTTGCCGATATAGATGTCGTGCTGGCGGGCGCGATACTTGGTCAGCGTCTGCCGCCCGTCGGCGGGAATCAGCTCGAGCTTGACCCCGGCCTTGGCCCAGCTCGCCTGGATCGCCTGCGCCACGTCGGTATAGGGCGAGAGGTTGCGCGTATCCATGGTCACGCTGAAGCCATTGGCGAGGCCGGCCTTGGCCAGCAGCGCCTTGGCCTTATCCAGATCGAACTTGTACGGCTTGTCGGCGAGTGCGCCGAAGAAGCCTTGCGGCAGGAACGCCTCGTGCAGCTTGTAGGTGCCGCGCAGGATGTTCTTCTCGATGCCTTCGTAATCGACCAGCCATTTGAGCGCCTCGCGCACCTCGGGCTTGGACAGGTTGGGGTTCTTCTGGTTGAGGCCGAGATAGAGGATCGAGCCCTTGAGCGCCTCCTGGGTGGCGATATGCGGGCTGTCGGCGATGGCGTCGAGCTGATCCTTGGTCAAATTGCGGGCGAAATCGACGTCGCCCTTTTCGAGCAGCAGGCGCTGCGTCGCCGGCTCCGGGATATGGCGCACGACGACGCGGCGAGCGATCGCCTTGCTGCCGCCCCAGTAATTGTCGTTGCGCTCGAGGACGTAGGCGTCGTTCGCCTTCCAGCTCACCAGCTTGAACGGCCCGCTGCCGGCGGAATTGGTCTTGAGCCAGGCATTGCCCATGTCGCCGTTTTGATCATGCTGCTGCACGACCTTGCTGTCGACGATGCTGGCGACGACGGCGGTCATGCAGTAGTAGAAGAAAGTCGGCGCCACCGCCTGGCCGGTCTCGATCATCAGCGTATATTTGTCGACCGCGCGGATCTTGTCCCTAGCGTTGTCCTTGCTGAGCCCGAACTGGGTCAGGATGAAGGCCGGCGTCTTGTTCATGATGACGGCGCGCTGCAGCGAGTAAGCGGCGTCTTCCGCCGTCATTTCGTTGCCGGAATGGAACTTGATGCCCTGGCGCAGCTTGAACGTATAGGTCTTGCCGTCGCCGCCGACATACCAGGTATCGGCAAGCTGGCCATAGAGACGGCTGACATTCTTGAGGTCGTAGGCGATCAGCTTCTCATAGACGTTGCCGACCGCCTCGCTGCCGGAGAACTCGAAGGATTCGGCCGGATCGAGCGAGATGATGTCGTCGATCTGCTTGGCCATGACGATCGTGTCTTTCGGCGTCGCGGCGTCGGCGGCGGCGAATGGGCTCGCGACGGCAAGCGCGGCCGCGAGCAGCAATGCAGTTCGTTTCATGCCTAGGTACTCCCCGTTTTTCCTGTCGAGGTCCGCGGCTTTACCGGGCCGAATTCGGACGTTGCCAGCACATTGTCAGCCTGATGACCGGCCCGTCAAGCCGCCGCGAAGGGAGACGCTCTCTCTCGTCGTCAGCGTAGGGGCGGGTTTGAAACCCGCCCCTACCCGCCACGAGAACCAGGTCGCAGCCATCGGATCGGATTGAAATGAGGAAAATCGGCGAGGTGGTGGGCGGTACAGGATTTGAACCTATGACCCCCTGCGTGTCGAGCAGGTGCTCTACCCCTGAGCTAACCGCCCCTCCGCCGCATGCCCCAAGAGTTAGGCGAGGACGGCGGACTATACAAGATCGCCGCTGGTTGGCAACAAGGCCGACGGACGCCCGCCCTCAGGCGGCCAGCATGCGCTGCACGCGGTCGACCAGCTCGCGCAGATGGAACGGCTTCGACAGGACGGTGGCATTGGCCATCGGCGGGCCGCCGCTGCCGAGCGCCACGGCGGCAAAGCCGGTGATGAACATCACGCGCAGCTGCGGATTGCCGCTGCGCGCCTGGCGGGCAAGCTCGATGCCGTCGATGCCGGGCATGACGATGTCGGCGATGAGCAGATCGAAGCGGCCCGGCAACGCGGTCAGGGCCTGGGCGCCGTCGGGAAAGCTTTGCACCTGGTGCCCGGCCCGGCTGAGGGCCGTCGCCAGGAATTGACGCATCGCGTCATCGTCTTCGGCGAGGAGTATGCGTGCCATCGTGCTGTTCCTTGTGACCCCTCCGACGCGGCCTTTCGCCGAGACTTCGACGGCCTCTAGCCCAACCGCTTGCCAACGATCCTAGCGCCGCTAGTGTAATGGAAGTGTTAATGTTTATTGCGATGCCAATCAATCCGGCACAACAACTGGTTACGCGGCCTGGCGAAGATCGCCGAGCGGCCCGGCCGCGGCCATCGTCGCAGGTGACAGAACCCGTCATATTTGCTCTAAGTTCCATGACCAGGAAATTACGCCGCACGCATGCGCAATAATCTTGCCGTTGCCGAGCTGCCGCCCTCCCCGCTCGCCGTGGAGGCGCCGACCCGTCAGACGGTTCCCGTCGTTTTCGCCTCGCCGCATAGCGGCAATATCTATCCGCCCGATTTCGTCGCCCAGGCGCGTCTCGACATCAACAATCTGCGCCGGTCGGAGGATGCGTTCATCGACGAGCTGTTCGGCGCGGCGCCGCGCCTCGGCGCGCCGCTGCTCAAGGCGCTGTTCCCGCGCGCCTATATCGATCCCAATCGCGAGCCGTTCGAGCTCGATCCGGCGATGTTCGCAGATTCGCTGCCGCCCTTCGTCAACACGCGCTCGCCGCGGGTCAGCGCCGGGCTCGGCACCATCGCGCGGGTGGTCGCCAGCGGCGCCGAGATCTACCGCGCCAAGCTGTCGTTCGCCGAGGCGCGCACGCGCATCGATGCGCTCTACCGCCCCTATCATGCGCGGCTCGCCGAGCTGGTCGACGCCACCGCCGCGCAGTTCGGCCACGCCGTGCTGATCGACTGCCACTCGATGCCGTCGGTCGGCGGCCCGATGGATCGCGATCCGGGGCGAAGGCGCGTCGACTTCGTGCTCGGCGATTGCTTCGGCGCCTCCTGCGCGCCGGTGCTGACGCTGGGCGTCGAGAGATATCTGCGCGATCTCGGCTACGCCGTGGCGCGCAACGACCCTTACGCCGGCGGCTTCACCACGCGCCATTACGGCCGGCCGAGCGACGGCCACCACGCGCTGCAGATCGAGATCAACCGCGCGCTCTACATGGACGAGGCGCGGATCGAGCGCGGCGCCGATTTCCAGGTGCTGGCAACGCGGCTCGGCGGCTTGATCCAGGCGGTCGGCGCGATCGCCGCGCGGGAGCTGCATTGAGCACCCGCACCGAGATCCGCCTGCGCCTGCGCGACGCGGCGGATGCCGACATGCCGGCCATTCACGCGATCTATGTGCATCACGTGCGGCAGGGGCTGGGCAGCTTCGAGGAGACGCCGCCAGACGTGACCGAGATGCTGCGGCGCCGCGCCGACATCCTCGCCCGCTCGCTGCCCTATCTCGTCGCCGAGCGCGACGGCAGTATCGTCGGCTATGCCTATGCCGGCCCTTATCGCCCGCGCTCGGCCTACCGCTTCTCGGTCGAGGACTCGATCTATGTCGCGCCCGATGCGCAGCGTCTCGGCGTCGCGCGGGCGCTGCTGGCCGAGCTCATCCAGCGCTGCACCGCGCTCGGCTACCGCCAGATGGTGGCGGTGATCGGCGACAGCGCCAATGCCGGCTCGATCGGCGTCCACGCCGCGCTCGGCTTCGCGCAGACCGCATTGCTGCCCGCCATCGGCTTCAAGTTCGGCCGCTGGGTCGACAGCGTCTTCATGCAACGCGCGCTGGGCGAGGGCCAGTCGACCCTGCCGGGCCGCGATCCGGGGCCGGCGTCGGCGTCGTAGTTCCGACGTTTGATGGTCGGTGACTCACTCTCACGTCTCGCCGCTTCGCAGATTGCCCCCACCTCTCCCGGCCAACGCCTTCGGCGTCGGCCGCCTCTCCGCCCCTATGGGGCGGCGCGCCGGGCGCCCGCGAAAGCTCCAGTGGAGCTTTCGCAGCCCACGCGGGAGCGACACTCGGGCAAAGACCCGAGGGGAGCGGGTGAGGTGGGGGCCTGTGACAACTATTTGTGATTGCCGGTACTAGTGTGTCGAAGGGCGCTCGCGCTTTCCCAAGGAAGACGGCACAGCCGAGCGACTCGCCAACTCGCCTCTCCTTTGGGGGTCGAACCGCGAAGCGGTGAGACACGCGCGCGCCAGCGCGCGGGTGAGGGGGGCGGCTTGTCTTGTCGGTACGTCTGGGGGTACAATGCCGACGGAATTCGAGTGGGACGAGGCGAAGCGGGAATGGGTGCTGCGCGAGCGCGGCCTGGACTTCCTCGACGCCGTCCTGCTGTTCGACGGAAGGAATCTGCTC
>JACQDQ010000508.1 GCA_016201015.1 Pseudomonadota bacterium
GCGAAGGTTGAAACTGCGAACTGCCGGCTGATGATAGGCCGCCGCATACGGATCCGAACTACGTACTATGTCCGCCGAATTCCATGTCCCCGGAACTCCGCGGTTGGACGACAAATGGCCTTCCACTCCCGCACAGAGCGGCGAGACTAGGTTGCAGGTCCACAGTTGGCGTTCCAGATTCTGCGCGCGGAGTCCAGCCGCTAGCGGGCCCGGCAGCGATCGGTTCGATCCTCCAGCGGAAACGCCGGATGCGCAACTCGGCATCAAGGAGACCTGCAGGAAACAAATCGCCACTCGACACATTGGTACGTTGGTTCGGCCAATTGACCTAGTGTACCATCAGAGGCAAGTGTTTTATCCATGGAAGGCACGCGATGATCAGCGACGAAGAGATCATGATTCGCAGTCGTCTGAAGGAACTAAAGCAGCAGGTCGAGCGGCTACAGAGTCAAGCCGACCGGCTACAGCAATCGGTAAACCGAATCGGAGCGCCTAAGGAAATTGAGATCGCTATAGGCACGCTGCGCAGCATTGCCCTGTTTCAGGAGTATTACGCGAACTCACGCCCGACGGTGCAGCATATTCAGGAGATGATCAGAATGCTGAGGCGGGGATGGGTTGCCGAGCAGAGCGCCAAGTCCGGTCCATATGGCGGGCTGCTGTACAATTTGGCGGACGCTATCGCGAAGGCATATCTTTCGCAGCCAGCGGCCGTCATTCTAGGGGAAGCGGAAAAGTCTGAGCTGCCGGCCCCCGAGAAGTCGGAACCCCGGGAGGGGGGTGGTTAACCGCCGTCCCGGGGCCCTTTATATGTGGCGACATAGGGCGTTTCCGCCGTAGGGGTCATCCACATGTATAATTACAATATAGGATGACCGGCGAACAACCGCAAGGTGAACCACCGCCCCCGGCGCCGATCGACTTTAACGATCCGTCAATATTCACGCGCGCCCTCCCGCCAGCGCGGCTTCAAGAATATCTCATAGCAGCAGGCTTCGATCGCAAGCGGGCGGCAGCCCTATATGTATGGGATGTACGCGTTGCGCAGGAATTTCATATGCCGCTGCACGTTGCCGAGATTGTGATTCGCAACGCGCTCGACGCGACGTTTCGCCGACTCTTCGGGGATACATGGCCGAACGCACCGCAGTTTGTCGCACTGCTCGACGAACAACGGCGAACTGATCTCACCCAAGCGCGTCAACGCCTCGCAACGCAGCGCAAGCCGCGAGACGACACTGATCGGATAGTTGCAATTCTGCCGTTCGGATTTTGGAGCGGCATGCTCGCACCCGCCTACGGTAGACCTATCTGGTTTGCCTCCATACGAGCCACGTTTCCAGACTTACCATTCGGCCGAAGCATGAAGTCTGTAAACGCGCACATCCAGGGTATCAACACGCTTCGAAATCGCATCTATCATCACAAGCCGCTAATCGGCCGCGATATCTCGCTCCACCACACCCAGATCGTGCAGGCCGTTGGGTGGGTTTCGGCGGAGATCGCAAGTTGGTTGAGGCACCATAGCAAGGTACCGGAATTGATCCGCCAGCGGCCCTGACTGTCGCCGCCGACCTGCTGGCTACAGACGGGAGTTCCCTACTCGCGCAAAGTCCGATTGCCTTGGCCACAACACCCAATTAGCTGCGCCGCACCTTCGAACTCGCCCGCGATCGTCGAGCAGGCTGGGCGCCGTCGCACCGAACTCGAAGTCAAATTGTGACTTGAGCCCCAGATCGAATAAGCGATATTTGCAGTAATGGCCCAAGCCCGCGTGGCGGGTGTGCTTCCGCTGGAGCAATCGAGATGCCTGCGAAGTCTGCGACGACCACGACGAATAGACGGCGCAAGGCGTTCGCGCCGGTGCATCCCGGCGCGGTGATCCGCTGCGACTATCTGGAGCCGCTGGCGATGAGCCGGTATGCGCTCGCCAAGGCGCTCCGGATCACTCAGGCGCGGCTCGGCGAGATCGTCCGCCGCAGGCGCGCCATCACGTCCGATACGGCGCTCAGGCTGGCGCGCTATTTCGGCACCTCGGCCGAGTTCTGGATCGGCATGCAGGCGCAGTACAATCTGGAGGTCGCGCGCGACGCGCTGGCGGCGGCGATTGCGCGCCAAGTCAGGCCGCGCGCCGCCTGACGCCAACCCCGTTCGCCGCGCATTGCAGCTAGCTCTTCACCGCGCCGGCGGTGAGGCCGCCGACCATGTAGCGCTTGAAGGCGTAATAGATCGCGGCGGGCGGCAGCGCGTAGATGAGCCCGGTGGTCATCAACAGCTCCCACGGCGAATCGTCGGCGGCCAGGAAGTTGCCCAGCGCCACGGCCAGCGTGATGTCGGTGTCCTTGGACAGCAGCAGGAAGGCGTAGAGATACTCGTTCCAGGCGAGCAGCAGCGCGTAGGTGCCGACCGCGACCAAGGACGGCGTCATCAGCGGCAGATAGACGAGCCGGAAAAGCTGCAGCGGCGTGGCGCCGTCCATCATCGCCGCCTCGTCGAGCTCGTAGGGCAGCTTGTCCGACGCCTGCTTCAGCACCCAGATCGAATAGGGCGCGGCGATCGTCACCATGGCGAGGATCAGCGCCCATTGACTGTTGAGCAGGCCGTAATTGCCCATCGTCTTGTACATCGGCACCGCCAGAAACGCTGCCGGGATGAAGTAAGTGAACAGCGAGAGGTTCATGATCAGCCGCCCGCCCTTCACCCTGAGGCGGCTGATGGCGAAGGCCGCCGCCGTCGCCACGAACAGCGTCAGCGCGCCGACCGCCACCGCGATCAGCAGCGAGTTCCAGATCTGCTGCCAGAAATGGCTGAGATAGTAGTGCTTCTGGCCGAACACGAACTCGAAATTGCGCAGCGTCGGATGATCGGGCCACAGGCGGCCGGCGAACGCCGAATCCTTGGGCGAGATCGAGAAGAGGAACAGGTGATAGATCGGCAGCATGGTCCACAACAGGACCGGAATGCCGACGAGCAGCAGCTTCGCCTCGTCCGCCACGGCGCGCATCGATACGGCCTTCATTTCGACAACCGCTTCATCATGAAATAGACGAGCGGCAGCACCAGCGGCAGCGCGCAGACGATCGCGGCGACCGACATATCGACCTCGTCGAGGCGCAGATAGCGGATGCCGAGCGTGGCCAGCACATGCGTGAGATCGGCGGGGCCGCCGCCGGTCAGCAGATAGACGCTGTTGAAGTCGCCGAGCGTCCAGATCATCGACAGGATCGTGCAGGTCAGATACAGCGTCTGCATCGACGGCCAGGTGATGAAGCGGAACTTCTGCAGCGGCGAGGCGCCGTCGACCGAGGCCGCCTCGTAGAGCTCGCCGGGTATGGCGAGACGGCCGGCGATCAGGATCAGGGTCCAGAACGGCAGGGATTTCCAGATGTGGACCAGTATCGCCAGCAACAGGGCCAGCGTCGGATCGTTCAGCCAGTTCGGGCCGTCGTCGCCGGTCAGCCGGAAGATCAGGGAGTTGATGACCCCCCATTCCGGATTCAGCATGAAACGGAAGGACAGGATCGTCGGAATCGACGGCACCGCCCAGGGCAGGATGAACAGCATCGACAGCCATTTGATCCAGGCCCGCGCCTGCACGAAGAACCCCGACAGCAGCAGCGCGACGATCATCTTGAAGTTGATGCCGACGATCAGGAAGACGAGCGTGTTGACCACCGATCGGGCGAAGATCGGGTCCTCGTACAGCTTGACGTAGCTGGACGGATGGCGGGCGAGCCACAGGCCGTAGCCGACCGGATAGAGCACGAAGACCAGGAAGACGAGGACGTAGGGCGCGATGAGGATCAGGCCCCAGACTTGCCATGGCGACAGGCGTCCCGTCGCCGCGCCGGATGGAACGACGGTATGTGCCTCGCGTAGAGCCAGCGTCGATGTCGACATGAGGAACGGCTCGGCCCGGCCGCCCGGTGAAGGGCGGCCGGGCTGCGCGCGCCTTAGCCCGCCACCGCCTTGATGCGGGCGATCATCTCGTCGACCGCCTTGTCGACCGGTATCTTCTCGCTGACGACGCGGTTCATCGCCTTGGCCCACACATTCTCGTTGTTGAGAACGGTGAACTTGTAGTTCTTGGTGAACTCGAACGTCACCGTGCCGGCCATGAACTGGTCATAGACCGTCTTGCGGTGCCGGTCCTGCTGCCAGAACGGGCGCTGCTGTCCGGCCTTGGTCACCGGGAACCAGCGGCCGAGCGAGCCCTCGACATAGGGCGTCAGGTTGTCCTCCTGCAGCAGGAAGGCGACGAACTCCTTCGCCCTCTTCTTATTCTTTGAGTCGGAGAAGATTGCGCCGACCTTGACCGCCGCGCGATAGACCATCGGCTTGCCGTCGGGCTTGTTGGGGAAGCCGGCGGTGGCGATCAGCTCGCTATAGTTCTTCTTCGCCTGCTCCCGCTCGGCGGCCGTGAGCGCCGCGTTGTTCATGTCGTCGAGCCACTTGGCGACGATCGAGATCGTCGCGTTGTGCGTCATCACCGTCGTCTTGTTGTGGAACGCGACGTTGTTGTCCGGGTCCTTCCAGCTCGTCGACGATGGCGGTGTGCAGCCTTTGACATAGACGCCGGTATAGTCGGTCAGCGCGCTGACCAGCCCCTGCTTCACCTTCGGATCGTCGACCAGCAGCTTGCCGTTGTCGTCGACCAGCTTGACGTTATAGGCATCCATGAAGGTGAGGAACGAGTAGAACGAATCGCTCGAATCCACGCCCATCGGCTGGCCGATGCCAAAGCCGCGCGTGCCGGTCTTCTGGCGATAGCCGGTCTGCACCTTGTCGCACCAGAACGACCAGTATTCCTTCCAGGTTTTCGGAATATCCGATTCCTTGAAGCCCGCCTGGCCCAGCATGTCGATCCAGTACTGGATATGCATCGTCTGCTGCTTGAGCGGGAACGCGTAGTAGGCGCGCTTCTTCGTCTTGTCGTTATAGAGGTAGGTCGTTTCGACCGTATTCGCGGCGAAACTCGCCTTGAGCGGCGTGATGATGTCGGAGAGATCCTCGAGCTTGCCGTCGAAGGCCCATTTGCTGGCGACCTGGAAGTCGTAGACGTCGGCATAGGCGAGGTCGGGCGGCGTGCCCGCGTCGAGCCCCGACACGGTCTTCGGGATCATGTCCTGCGGCGCGTATTGCGACAGCTCCACCTTGACGCCGGTCTTCTGCTCGAACTTCTTGATCGCCTCGAACAGCGCGTCGTCCTCGGACTTGTAGAAGCCCTTGGACCACCAGACGGTCAGCTTTTCCTGCGCCACGGCCTGGCCGGACAGCGCAAGCAGGCCGCCCGTGACGGCCACGGCGACCAACCTGCGCATAGTCTTGAGATACGCCTTCATGAATCGTCTCCTCCTTGTTTGCTGATCTTGCTGATTGAACCGAACTTACCACCGGAGGTCCGGCGGCGAACATCACCGTAACCACCTCCACCGCGAACCCCGCCGCGACGCGACGCTCACATCACGCCATATTTGTGAAACGCAGCCGCCGCCCCGAGCCCGCCCGTGAGGTCCTTGAGGACCTCGGTCTCGGTCGCCAGCTTGGCCAGCGCCCGCGTCACGCACTCGGCGGCGGCCTGCGACGGAACGCACAGCACGCCGTCGGCGTCGCCGACCAGAATGTCGCCCGGCTGCACGCTGACGCCGCCGATCTCGATCGGAACGCGATAATCGACGACACGGCCCCGTCCCCGCTGGTCCTGCGCGTACGACCCGCACGAGAACACCGGCAGGCCGAGCCTGCCGACCTTGGCGGTGTCGCGGATGAAGCCGTGCAGCACGGCGCCGGCGGCCTTGCGGCGCAGCGCCACCGTCGTCATCAGCTCGCCCCACAGGGCATATGCCATCGATCCGCCCGCCGCCAGATAGACCTCGCCCGGCCGCAGCGAGTCGAGCGCCTCGAACATCCGGCCGAACGGCTCCGCCGCATCCGCCACGTCCGTCTCGAGCACGGGCATGGCCAGGCCGGCCAGCATCATGTCCGGCGCCAGGGGACGTATCGCCGGCGGCAGGAACTGCCGGCGAAAGCCCATTTCGTCGAGGATGTCGCCGAGCACGGCGGTGTTGAGGGCGACGCCCAAGTGGCGGCGCAGTTCGCGCAGCGCTTCCGGCGTGGCCGGCTCCTCGCCGCGCTCGGCCATGGGGATCGCGCGGTCAGTCATGTGCCTGATGCCGCGGCACCGCCGCGCCCAGCGCGATCGCCGTCATGGCGTCGGCGAAGTGCCGCCGCATGGCTTCCTCTGCGGCCGCCGGATCGCCGGCCGCGACCGTGGCGAAGACCTGTTCGTGCGCGTCGAGCGAAGCCGCGATTTCGCGCTTGGTCCGTCGGCTCAACAAGCCGACCTTCATCGAGTCGGCCATGACCTCGCGGATCGAGCTGAGGAACAGCCTGAGAAAGGGATTGCCGGTGGCCTCGGCCAGCGCCAGATGGAACTGCACGTCGAATCCGACATAGCGCTCCGTGTCGCCGATATTCGCCCGCAAGCCGCGCAGGTTTTTCTCCAGCCGCGCGATGTCTTCGGCCGAGCGCCGCTGCGCCGCGAAGCCAGCCGCGGCCACCTCGATGCTGCGCCGCAGTTCAAGCACCTGCAGGGTCGTCGCCTGCGCGGTCGCCAGGGCATGATCGAAGAAGCCCTTGATGACGCCGTCATGCAGCGCCTTCACCCGCGACCGCCGGCCGCTGCCGACATCGATGAGCCCGCCGGCAACCAGCAGCCGCGAGGCCTCGCGGACGATGCCCCGGCTGACGCCAAGCTCCTGACTGATCTCGATCTCCGCCGGCAGCGGATCGCCGGGTCGCAGGTGGTTCCTGGCGATGTGCGCCCGCATATAGCTGGCCACCTGTTCGGCCAAGGTGTCGCGCGCCAGCATCATCTTGGCCATTTCCACCGCGACACCTCGATTTCGCACGGGACAGTTAAGCTGTTAAACAGCTTAATACGTCCGGCGGCGGCGGCAAACTCAATTCTGCAGGCGCGGCGGCGCACGAGTTGTCCGTCCTCTGCAGCGAGCGAGTTATCCGCCAAGATTGCGCCCTATTCCAGGGCGACGATGCGGCGGACGACGTTGCTATGGGAGATTTTCGCCATGTGGGCTATTTTGCACCGTGACCGGCGTCTCGCGCCGCCGCGAATGTCAGGCTGCTGCCAATAACTTCCGCAGCTTGTGCCTAGGGGGAAAATTCCATCCCGAGGATGTCTATGACGAACGCCTCGCCTAACGCCAGCGGCACGGCCACGCCCGCCGCCGCGACCGATCATTCTGTCCGATCATGGCGGGAGATCGTCGGCCCTTACGCCCAGCCGGACAGCCGGCGCGCCGTCGCCCAGCTCTTGAACACCGGATTGCCGTTCATCGCCATCGTCGGGGCGATGCTCTTTGGCGTTCATGCCGGCGTCTGGGCGGCGCTTCTGCTCGCGGTCCCGGCGGCGGCGCTGCTCGTCCGCCTGTTCATGATTCAGCATGATTGCGGCCACGGATCGTTTTTCGCATCGCGCCTGGCGAATGATCTGCTTGGCCGAACACTGGCCGTGCTGACGCTGACGCCTTACGCATTCTGGCGCAGGCGGCATGCCTTGCACCATGCGACGTCGGGGAATCTCGACCGGCGCGGCGTGGGCGATGTCGCGCTCCTCACAGCCGATGAATACCTGTCGCGCCCGCTGTGGCGACGCGCGATTTACCGGCTGTACCGGCACCCGGCGATCTTGTTCGGCTTCGCCCCGACCTATCTGTTCCTCATCCGCTTCCGCATCCCGCTCGGCCATCCGCTGCGGCACCGGCAGGACTGGGTCAGCATTCTCGGCACCAATGTCCTCATCGCGGCGGTCGTCGCCGTGATGGCCTATACGGTGGGATTGGTGCCGTTCTTGCTCTCCTATCTGCCGGTGATTCTGATGGCTGCGACGATCGGCGTTTGGCTGTTTTACGTCCAGCATCAATTCGAAGACGCCTACTGGCAGACCGAGAAGGGGTGGAACTTTCATGCCGCCGCGCTGGAAGGCGCCTCGCTTTATGATCTTCCTTCCGTGTTGCGGTGGATAACTGCGGATATCGGGCTCCATCACGTCCATCATCTGTCGAGCAAGATACCCAATTACCGCTTACGCGGCTGCTTCGAGCAGAATCTGGAGCTGTGGAAGGCCAAGCGCCTCACCCTGCTCGACGGCCTCAAATGCATAAGGCTGGCGATTTGGGACGAGGAACAGCGCAAGCTGATCCCGTTCCGCCAAGTCCGCCGGCGATCGACGTCCGGGTCGCCGCGTAGCGTGATTGCCCCGCCCGCCGATTAGTTCGTGCAACGATGCGGCCGACCGCATGCGAAAGCGCCGCAATCCGGCCGGCGCCTGATGGCCCGGCCGGACTGCGTGCCCATTTCGCTGGAGATGCGCGGACGCGCCGGCGGTTCAGTGCCAACGGCCGAAGCGATGGCCGCCACGGTCGAGCAGCTGATCCGCGATCTTCTTCTGATCGTCGCTGAACGTCGCGTAGAGAGGCTTCGCGGCGTCGAGCAGGTCGGTCATCCGCGCCGAGGCCGTGGCCAGCAATTGCTGCCGCAGCTCGAGACGCTCGATCGCCGTCGGCGGCTGGTCGCGGTTGGCGGACCGCCGATTCTGGATTTGCTCGCTCATCTCGCGGGCCTGCCGTCGCAGCACGCCGGCCAGGGCGTTCCACTGGGCATCCTGCTCCGGCAGGATCTTCAGCGCCGTCTTCGCATATGCCAGACGCGCCTCGATCCGCTCGCCCGGCAGCCGCGCGGCGCGCTCGCGGTGCTGTTGGGCGGCGGAGGCGTCGGGTGCGCCGGCCTGGCCATAGACGACCGGCGCCGCGGCGGCAAGGCCGGCCAGGACAAGCGCCGCTATCGCAAACTTCCTCATGGAATCCTCGCTGTCAGGTTGCGGGCCTCATCTCGGCCCTTCCCTTTGCACGTCGCGCCAACCGGATTCCTGCGCCAGCGGGAATGCATTGCCTTGCGGCAAAGCACCCCGCTTGGCCTCGAGGGCGAAAACCCGTTCCATGTCCGAGACATCGCAAGACCAGCGGCGGCCTGCCGCACTGGCTCCGTCAGTGTTGCAGCCGCTCGCGGCCGTAAAACAGCAGCATGGCGACGATGAGGGCGCCGTAGGTGATCTGGCGCCCGGCCTCCGGCATCTGCACGACCGAGAGGATCGACTGCAACAACGTAATCAAGGTGACGCCGGCGACCGTGCCGAGATAGGTGCCGCGGCCGCCGAGAATGCTCGTCCCGCCGAGGACGACGGCGGCGATGACCGGCAGGAGATAGGGATCGCCCATCGCCTGATAGGCCTTGGTCGAATAGCCGGCCAGCAGCACGCCGGCGAACGCCGAGCAGGCCCCGGCGACGGCGAAACAGGCGACGACGACCCGCCGTGCGTCGACGCCGGAGAGATAGACCGCCCGCTCGCGATTGCCGATGGCGTAGACGCGGCGGCCAAAGGCGGTGCGCTTGAGCAGGATCACCACGGCGGCGCCGACGACGGCCCAGATCCACAGCGCGTTCGGAATGCCGAGGATCGAGCGCTCGACCGCGATCAGATGCATGGTCCTGGTTGCATGGTCCTGCGGCGCGAAGCCGCTGGTATGCAGCACCATGAGGCCCTGGGCGATGGCGTTCATGCCGAGCGTGAAGATCATCGATGGGACACGGAGAAAGGCGACGCCAAGCCCGTTGATCAACCCGACGGCCAGCCCGCAGACGATCCCGAACGGGATCGCCAGCGCGGCGCCGAGATCGCCCCAGCCGGCCGCCGCGGTCGACATCATGCCGCCGATCGTCACCACCCAGGGCATCGACAGGTCGATATGGCCGAGCAGGACGACCAGCATGACGCCCGAGGCAATGATCCCGAGGAAGGCCGCCACGTTCAACTGCTGCAGCAGATATTCCGGCGACAGGAAATTCCGCGAATAGAGCGAGCCGCCCAGCAGCAGCAGGACGATGCAGGCGAACACGGCGAGCACGGCGGGATCGACCCGCTTGACGATTCCCGCCAGCATGAAGCTTGCTTGCCTCACCGATAGAGCTCGAGCCGGTTCTTGATCCGGAGAAGGCGAAACGAGCCGAGGCTGACCGCGACGAGCAGCACGGCCCCCAGGAACAGCGGCTGCCACAGAGCGTCCATGTCGAAGACGAACAGCAGGTCGCCGATGGTCCGCAGCACGAAAGCGCCGAAGATCGAGCCGATCGCCCCGCCCGAGCCGCCGAACAGCGACGTGCCGCCGATCACCACCGCCGCGATCGAATTGAGCGTATAGGAGCCGCCGATCGCCGCCGAAGCCTCGCCGGAATAGGTGATGCAGGTGAGCAGCAACCCGGCGATCGCCGCGAACAGGCCGGCAAGCACGTAGGCGAGGAACTTGGCCGTGGCGATCGGCACGCCGGACATGTAGGCGGCCTGTTCGGAGGAGCCGACCGCATAGGCGGCGCGGCCGAGCACGGAACGCCGGTAAGGAATCCAGACGACGGCAACCACGCCGACCAGGAGGACGAGCGAAGCCGGGATGCCGCCGGGCAGCGACCCGCTGACGGCATCGGCGAAATCCGTGTTGATGTCGCCGCCCGGCGCCGGTCTCAAGGCCAGCGCCAGGCCATAATAGATCGTGCCGGTGGCCAGGGTGGCAATGATCGGCTGCAGCCGCCCATAGACGACGACGGCGCCGTTAATCGCGCCGCACAGAATTCCCACGGCCAGCACCGCCAGCGCGCCGAACGCGGTGGCGAGCGGCGAGCCGGTCATGATCTTCGATGCCACGCAGTTGGCGAGCACGAAGACCATGCCGACCGACAGGTCGAGCCCGGAGGTCACGACCGGAATCGTCTGCGCCATTCCGACCAGCGCCAGCAGCACGCCCTTGTTCGCCGCGGTGGTGGCGACGTTGGCCGTCAGGCCGGCGGGATGCTTGGCGATGTAGAACGCGAACATCGCGGTGAAGACCGCGATCGCGAGGATCAGCCCGCGCTGCTCGGCAAGGCGGTAGTTCCAGTCCTTCATCACGCCGGCGCCTGCGCCACCGACGCCAGCGGGACGCCGTGCCGGTGCGCAGCCGGCAGGTTGAGCGCGCTCGCCACCAGATTGCGTTCGGTGATCTCGCCTCCTTCCAGCACGCGCGCGATGGCGCCGTCATAGAGAACCAGCACCCGGTCGCAGCAGCCGATCAGCTCGTCGTAGTCGGTGGAATAGAACAGGATCGCCGCGCCCTGGTCGGCGAGCCGGCGGAGCAGTTGGTAGAGTTCCTGCTTGGTGCCGACATCGATGCCCCGCGTCGGATCGTTGAGCAGGATGATCTCGGGCTTGGTCATCAGCCATTTCCCGATCACGATCTTCTGCTGATTGCCGCCGGACAGCGCGGCGACCGGACCGTCGGTGCCGTCGCAGCGTATCTGCAGCAGCTTGATGACCTCGCCGATCTCCGCCGCCTCGCGCTGGCGGTCGATCAGGCCGAACTGCTGGAACCGCTCCAGCGCCGCGAAGGACAGATTGTCGCGCACCGACATCGGAAGCATCAGCCCCTCGGTCTTGCGGTCCTCCGGGATGAGCGCCATGCCGACCGCATTCGCTTTGGCAGCGCGCGGGCTCGCCACCGCCACAGGCTTGCCGCCGACCTCAACTTTGCCGGTCACCCCGACCAGAACGCCGAACAGGGCAAGCAGAAGCTCGCGCTGGCCCTGGCCGTCGAGCCCGCCGAGGCCGACCACCTCGCCCGGCCGGATGGCGAGGCTGATCGATTTGAGCTGTCCGGCCCAGGAGAGCTCCGTGATGGCGAGCGCCGGCGGGCCAAGCGGCTTGGCCGCCGGCTTCGGCGGAAAGACGCTCTTGTACTCGCGGCCGATGATCATCTCGACGATCGCCTCGTCGCTTTTCGTCCCGGCCGCGAACGTCGCGACGAAGCCGCCGTTGCGATAGACCGTGCAGTCGTCGGCGAGCTCGGCGATCTCGTGCATGCGATGCGAGATGTAGACGATGGCCAGCCCGTCCTCTCGCAACTGCTTCAGCACCGCGAATACCTTGGCGACATCGGCCGCGGTGAGCGCCGAGGTCGCCTCGTCGAGGATCAGGATCTTCGGGTCCTGTGCCAGCGCCTTGGCGATCTCGACCATCTGCCGCCGCGACAGCGGCAGGTCCTTGACCGGCGCCAGCGGGTGAATGTCCTCGGCCCCCGCCCGCGCCAGCGCAGCCTCGGCGAGGCGCCGCTGCGCGCGCCGGTCGATCAGGCCATAACGGCGCGGCGGGTTGGCGATCGCGATATTGTCGGCGACCGTGAGGTCCGGCAGCAGCGACAACTCCTGGAAGATGCAGACGATCCCGGCGGCGGTCGCCGCCGCGGGATTGCGGAACACGACCGGCCGTCCGGCGAGCTGCATCGTCCCCGAGTCCGGCTGCACCACCCCGGCCATGATCTTGATGAGGGTCGATTTTCCCGCGCCGTTCTCGCCGAGGACGGCGTGGATGCGCCCGCGCGAGCAGTCGAGCCGGGCGTCCTCGAGCGCGCGGACCCCGCCATAGCGCTTCGACACCCCTTCCATTCGGAACAGGGGCGCGACACGCATATCGTCCATGCCGCTCTCCAACAGGAATGCGCCGCGGGGAATGCCCCGCGGCGCACACTATATCACGCGCGCTGCCGTTACTGGTTGGCTTCGGACTTGCCCATGATCTCGGTCGCGCTGAAGCCGATCTTGCAGCCCGGGAAGGAGTTTCCGACGAAGAAGTTGTCGGAGAGGTCCGGATAGAAATCCTCGCCCTGCTTGATGTTCGGATATTCGACGTACGACACCGGCAAGGCGACCGACTGCGGAATCGGATTTCCCTGCAACGCCGCGATGGCCGCCTTGATGGTCACCGCCACCTGGGCCGGACCGGTGCCGCCCGACGAGCAGTGCAGTCCTTTTTCCGCGTGCAGCGCGCACAGCTTGCGGAAGCCGTTCTCGGTCTCGCCGGAGACCGGGATGAAGGGATGGCCGGCGTCGATCAGCGCGCGTACCGTGCCGGTCGAACCGCCCTGGGTGTAGATGCCGTCGAACTTCTTGTGCACGGCGATGGCGTCGGCGGTCACCTTCTGCGCCGTGCCGTCGTCCCACTTGCCGACGACCTCGACCACCTCGAACTTCTTGCCCGAGCCGTTGAGCACCTCGTGGAAGCCGTTATGGCGGTCGCGATCGACCGAATTGCCGGACGGTCCGCGGACCTCGAGCAGCTTGCCGGCGCTGCCCGGAATCTTCTTCAGCAGCCAGCGGGCGGCGAGCCGGCCGAGCTCGATCTGATCGACATTGACGATGACCGCGTCGTTCGATTCGATCACGTTGTCGAACGAGAGGATCGCCACGCCGGCGGCGTTGGCGCGCTTGACGACCGGCGCGAAGGCGGCCGGGTTGAGCGCGTTGACGATGACGGCGTCATAGCCCGAATTGATGAAGTTGTCGGCCGCGGCGATCTGGGCGGCGAGATCCTCGCCGGTCGACACGACCTTGAATTCCTTGAGCTGCGCCTTGACCTCCGGTTGGTCGGCATAGGCCTTGGCGGTCTTGATCATCTGGATGCGCCACGTGTTGCCGATGAAGCCGTTGGCCAGGGCGATCCGGTACGGACCATTCTTCTTCGCCGCCTTGAAAAATTTCGTGCCGGCGTCCCAAGGCTTGAAGCAGCCCGGATCGACGCCCGGACCCGACACGACCTCCGGCCCGGCCGCCGCCGCGGCAAAGGAGATTCCGCAGGCCAGGGACAGCGCGCCGGCCAGTCTAAGCGCCCAGTTCTTCGCGACGGTGCAAGTCATGGATATTCCTCCCGGGATTGAGCATTGCGTACGTCCAAAAGTTGAGAATTTGGCGTATCTTCGGTTCGCGGCAAATCGGATCGCCGCCGGCGGATCATATCGGCAAACGACAAAACGCAGCAACTGTTAAGGGTACCGCGATTGGCGGGCGGCACGGTCGCCCCCCGCGAACGACCGTCAATCTTTGCCAGGATCACTTCATCGCTGTGAGATCGGCGAAGCGGCGCTGGTGCCAGTCGGCGTTGCCGAAGCTCATGTCGATCGCGGCAAGC